>DATJYT010000226.1:0-2219 GCA_035499475.1 Xanthobacteraceae bacterium
CCGCCTGTGGGGCCACTATCGCGCGCAGCTGCCGGCCTACGGCAGCGGCTGCTTCCGCGGCTCGGGCGGCGACGGCATGATCGCCAAGGCGCTGCACTACAAGGAGCGCGGCTACAAGGCGATCAAGATGCAGGTCGCCCACGTCGGCAGCCTGCACGCCGATCTCGACAATGTGCGGCGCATGCGCGAGGCGGTCGGTCCCGACATCGCCATCATGATCGACGTCAACATGGGCTGGACCGCCGACGTCGCGATCCAGATGGGCCGCAAATTTCAGGATTACGATGTGTACTGGCTCGAAGAGCCGGTCGTGGCGGACGACTTCGCCGGCTATCTACGCATCGCGGAGGCGCTCGACCTGCGCATCGTCGGCGGCGAGACGCATTTCACCCGCTTCGACCTCAAGCCGTTCTTCGAGCATCCGCGGCTGCCGATCCTGCAGCCCGATCCAATGCGCGGCGGCCTTACCGATCTGCGCAAGACCGCTGCGATCGCCGACACCTGGGGCATGAGCATCGCCCCGCATCTGTTTCCCGAATTGAACGTGCAACTCCTCGCCTCGATCCCGAACGGGCTCTGGATCGAGGACATGGGCCTCTCCGACGATCTGTGGATCGAGCCGGTGCCTGTGGTGAACGGCATGATCACTGCGCCGGAGCGGCCGGGACATGGTCTGGCATTCAAGCCGGAGGTTTTGCGCGACTGCGCCATAAAGAACTGAACGCCGGCCTCACGGCACTCACGCCGTTATGGCCGGGTCAGAGTTTACGGCCATTGGTTTTGTTATTACGTCGCGTGCTTGGCGATGAAATCCAGCACGACCTTATTAAAGACATCCGGCCGCTCCCAATAGATGGCGTGCCCGGTGTCCGGAACGATGACGACTTCGCTGTTCGGGATTTGCGCGGCGACCATGCGAAGCAGCGCCGGCGGCGTATAGAGATCGGCGTCGCCTGTCATAAGCAGCGTCGGGGTTTTGATGGTGCCGAGCTTTTCCGCCGTGATGGCGTTGGCGAAGCGCTGGCGGACCAATTCGCCGCCGAGCGCCTTGTGCTCAAGCTCGAGCCATTGCCGGACGCCCTCGGGATTGGCGGCACGGTATGAGGGGCCGATTTCGCGGAATTCCGGGGGCATCTGATCGATGCCGCTCGGTTGCAGGCTCGCGCTTCGCTGGGCGATTTCACCGGAGGCCACACCGGCCGAGTTGCTGGTGATAACCAGGCTCGCGAGCTTTTCGGGATGCGACAAGGCGTAGTCCGCCGCGATGCTGCCACCGGCAGCGGAGCTGACGGCATGAAATCTGTCGAAGCCCAGAAACACGACCAGATGATGCAGGTCATCTGACGCGATGCCCGGATTATCGCGGAGCGCCGGATCGGAGCCGTAATAACCGCGCCGCGAATAGCCGATGACGCGATAGCCTGCTTTGGCGAATACCGGCTGCTGATAGACCCACATCAGCGCGCTGCCCGTTGCCGGATGCAGCAGCACAACGGGCGCGCCATTGCCGCCGGTGTCCCAATAGAAAAGCCGGGTGCCGGGAAGCTCCGCCATACCTTCTTTGGCGGGAGCCTGCTCTGGCACCGGTAGCGCCGACCCATCGGCGGCGGCATTCGCCCTCGCATCCTGCGCGCCACGTCTTGCCGCGAACAGCGCCAGCAACGACGCTCCGGTCAGCATCACTCGTCGCGTTGAATTCACTCGATGCTCAATCGCTCGATGCGCAATCGCCGAGCCTTCGTTAGTCGTACCAATTAAAGTCGCTCGCAGGCATCCCGTCGTGGCTGGAATTCACCGCCGTCACGGCGGTTGTGGTGAACACCAAAGCTGACGTGATGCCCTCGCACTTAGACTCCGACATGTTTTGCTACGTCGCAAGAGACCGTGTAGCCGGGGTGGATTAAGGGACCCTGCTCCTCCCCTGCAACCGAAAATGATGGAATCCAGCGCCGCCGGATGTAACGGTAAATACCGAATTGGGCCTTTCGCCAAGCCGCTGAAGTGAGCTGTAAAATCAGCGATGGCAGGCAGCACGGCCCGGATTGCGCTGGTAGCGGAGGACCGCTACCGTCGGTCCACACACGCTAAGTTAGAGGGAAGTCAATCCGGGCCGTGGTTCCGATTGACTGCTGTCGCGAGGACATGACCGCCAATACGGCCGATAGGCGTCCGCTTTGACGGCCAGAGTCGGCGGCCGACACTGCGGCTCTACCGGCGCC
>DATJYT010000227.1:0-19220 GCA_035499475.1 Xanthobacteraceae bacterium
TGAAAAACACCATCAACACGATGGTGGACCAGCTCAACGGCTTCGCCTCGGAAGTGACCCGCGTCGCCCGCGAAGTCGGCACCGAAGGCCTGCTCGGCGGTCAGGCGCAAGTGCCGGGCGTCGCCGGCACCTGGAAGGACCTGACCGACACCGTGAACGTCATGGCCGCCAACCTGACCGAGCAGGTGCGCGGGATCGTCAAGGTCGTGACCGCGGTCGCCAACGGCGATCTCAAGCAGAACCTGGCGGTGAAATCGAAGGGCGAGGTGGCGGCGCTCGCCGAGACCATCAACAATATGACCGATACGCTGGCGACCTTCGCCGATCAGGTCACCACCGTCGCGCGCGAGGTCGGCGTCGAAGGCCGCCTCGGCGGCCAGGCCAACGTGCCCGGCGCCGCCGGCACCTGGAAGGACCTGACCGGCAACGTCAATCTTCTTGCCGCCAACCTGACCACGCAGGTGCGCGCCATCGCCGAGGTGGCGACCGCCGTGACCAAGGGCGACCTGACGCGTTCGATCAAGGTCGATGCGCGCGGCGAAGTGGCCGAGCTCAAGGACAACATCAACACGATGATCGACAATTTGCGGCTCACCACGGACCGCAACACCGAGCAGGATTGGCTGAAGACCAACCTCGCCAAGTTCACCAACATGCTGCAGGGCCAGCGCGACCTGACGACGGTGGGCCGGCTGCTGCTCTCCGAATTGACGCCGCTGGTCAACGCCCACCAGGGCGTCATCTACCAGGTGGAGAACGAGGAGGCGCCGACCCTCAATCTGCTGTCGGCCTATGCGGACGACGGCTCGAACGGTCATCCGCAAACTGTGAGGCTTGGCGAAGGCCTCATCGGCCAAAGCGCGATGGACAAGCGGCGCATGCTGATCACCGACATGCCCGATAGCGCCGTGCCAATCAGCTCGGCTTTGTTCAAGGTGGCGCCGCGGAACAATATCGTGCTGCCGGTGCTGTTCGAGAATCAGGTGAAGGCGGTGATCGAGCTCGCCTCGATCCACGAATTCACCGCCTTGCAGACCATGTTCCTCGAACAGCTCACCACCTCGATCGGCATCGTGCTCAACTCGATCGAAGCGACCATGCAGACCGAAGGCCTGCTCAAGCAGTCGCAGCAGCTCGCCGGCGAATTGCAGGCGCAGCAGCGCGAGCTGCAGCAGACCAACGAGCAGCTCGAGCAGAAGGCGCAGCAGCTTGCCGAACGCAACGTCGAAGTGGAGCGCAAGAACCAGGAAATCGAGCAGGCGCGCCGCGCAGTCGAAGAAAAGGCCACCGAGCTGGCGCTGACGTCGAAGTACAAGTCTGAATTCCTCGCCAACATGTCGCACGAGCTGCGCACGCCGCTCAACTCGATCCTCATTCTCGGCCAGCAGCTCACCGACAATCCGGAAGGCAACCTGTCGCCGAAGCAGGTCGAGTTCGCCCGCACCATCCACGGCGCCGGCACCGATCTCCTCAACCTCATCAGCGACATTCTCGATCTATCGAAGATCGAGTCGGGCACCGTCACGGTCGACGCGGAAGAGGTGTTTTTCGCCAACCTGGTCGACATGGTGGCGCGGCCGTTCCGGCACGAGGCGGAGACGCGGCAACTCTCGTTCGAGGTCCATGTCGATCCCAATCTCGGGCGCAGCATCACTACGGACACCAAGCGGTTGCAGCAGGTGCTGAAGAACCTGCTTTCGAACGCGTTCAAGTTCACCGCGCAGGGCGGCGTCCGCCTCAATGTCAGTGCGGCGCTCGGCGGCTGGAGCGGCGATCATCCGGTCCTCAGCCAGACGCCGACGGTGGTCGCATTCGAGGTTACGGATACCGGCATCGGCATCCCGCAGGAGAAGCAGAAGCTCATCTTCGAAGCGTTCCAGCAGGCCGACGCCTCGACCAGCCGCAAATACGGCGGCACCGGACTGGGCCTCGCCATCAGCCGCGAACTGGCGAGCCTGCTCGGCGGCGAAATCCACCTGCGCAGCTCCGCCGGTGCCGGCTCCACATTCACGCTCTATCTGCCGATCAAATATGTCGGCCCGACTTCCGCGAGCCACACTTCGACGCCGGCCGTCGCACCATCGCCGCCGCTCGCAGGGCTGCACATCGCGGCCGAGCGTATCGTCGAGCCGATCCCGGACGATCGGATGGATATTCAGCCCGGCGATCCGATCCTCCTTATCGTCGAGGACGACCCGCACTATGCGCGTATCCTGATCGATCTTGCCCGCGACAAAGGCTTCAAGGCGCTGTTGGCGATGCGCGGCGACGATGCGCTCAGTCTCGCCAAGCAATATCAGCCGACGGCAGTGTCGCTCGACGTGTTCCTGCCCGATATGCTGGGCTGGAACGTGCTCAGCCAGCTCAAGCAAAGCTCGCTGACGCGGCACATCCCGGTGCAGATCGTGACGCTGGACGAGGACCGCCAGCACGGGCTCGCCCGCGGCGCCTTCTCTTTCGTTACCAAGCCGACGACGCGCGAGGGCATCGCGGAGGCGATGTCCCGCATCAAGGAATTCTCGCAGCCGCGCCGCCGGCGCCTCCTGGTCGTCGAGGATAACCAGGCGGAGCAAATGAGCATCCGCGAATTGCTCGGCCATGACGACATCGAGATCGTCAATGCCGCGACCGGCGACGAGGCGCTGGCCGCGCTGCACGACCAGGCTTGCGACTGCGTGGTCCTGGACCTGCGGCTGCCCGACATGTCGGGCTTCGAAGTTCTGGAACGCATGCGGGCGGATGACGCGCTCACCGACGTTCCGGTCGTCGTCTTCACCGGGCGCGAATTGTCGGCCGAGGAGGACGCGCAGCTTCACACCATGGCGCGCAGCATCGTCGTCAAGGGCGTCGAATCCCCCGAGCGGCTGCTCAACGAGACGGCATTGTTCCTGCACCGCGTCATCACCGACCTGCCGGCCGATAAGCAGCAGATGCTCGAACGGCTCAACAGTTCCGACGAGGATCTGGTCGGCCGCACCGTGCTTCTTGTCGACGACGATTCGCGCAATATCTTCGCGCTGTCGAGCGTGCTGGAACGCCGCGGCATGAAAGTGCTGACGGCAACGACCGGCAAAGAGGCAATCGACCTGATCGAACGGACGCCGTCGCTCGCGATCGTGCTCATGGACATCATGATGCCGGAGATGGACGGCTATCAGACCATCGAGAAGATCAGGCAGAACCGCGAATATCGCCGTCTGCCCATCGTCGCGCTCACCGCGAAGGCGATGAAGGGCGATCGCGAAAAGTGCCTGGAGGCCGGCGCGTCGGACTATCTCGCAAAACCCGTCAACACCGAACAGCTTCTGTCTGCGCTGCGGATGTGGCTCCATCGCTAGGCCGCCAAGCTATGACTGATAAAGTCAACGTCCTTCTGGTCGACGATCAGCCCGACAAGCTTCTGGCCTACGAGGTGATTCTCGGCGAGCTTGGCGAAAATCTCGTCAAGGCCGCGTCGGCACGGGAGGCTTTGAGTTTTCTGCTCAAGAACGAAGTCGCCGTCATCCTGATCGATGTCTGCATGCCGGAGCTCGACGGCTTTCAGCTTGCGGCGATGCTGCGCGAGCACCCGCGTTTTCAGGAAACCGCCATCATCTTCATTTCGGCCATCCACCTGACCGACATGGATCGCTTGCGCGGCTATGCGATGGGGGCGGTCGATTACGTGCCGGTGCCGGTCATTCCCGAAGTGCTGCGCGCCAAGGTGAAGATATTCGCTGAGCTTCATCGCAAGACGCGCGAGCTCGAGCAGCTCAATTCCAGGCTCGAGCGTCGTGTCGCCGAGCGCACCGCCGAGCTCGAAGCATCGAACATGCGGCTCCTTGAAGCCGAGCAGGGCCGCAGCCTGGCGCTCGCGGCCGGCCAGATGGGCTCGTGGGATTGGGATGTCGCCGCCGACGAGTGGCGTTGGGACGAGGGCCAGTATCGTATCTTCGGGGTCGATCCGCTCGTCTTCCAGGTCAACGCCGCCAATATCCGCAGCCTCATTCACCCGGCCGACCGCGAGGAACTGGAGACCGTCGTCGAGCGCATGTCCAACGGGGAGCGCACGCTGCGCAACGAGTTCCGCGTGTTGCGGTCTGATGGCGAAGTGCGCTGGTGCATCGGCACCGCCGCCGCGAGCGTCGACGCCCATGGCAAAGTGGTGAGGCTGAGCGGTGTCACCGTCGACGTCACCGATCGCAAGGAGGCCGAAGAGCGCCAGGTGCTGCTGGCCCGCGAGGTCGATCACCGCGCCCGCAACGCGCTCGCCGTCATCCAGTCGATCATCCGCCTCAGCCGGGCCAAGACCGTCGATGATTACGTGATGACGGTGGAGGGCCGCATCAAGGCGCTGGCGCGCGCGCACACGCTGCTGTCCGACTCGCGCTGGAACGGTGCCGATCTCGGCACCCTGGTCGCGGAAGAACTCGCGCCCTATCGGGCGGGCGACAAGATCGAGATTGGCGGCCCGGACATCTCGCTTCAGCCGGGCACCGCGCAGGGCCTGGCGCTGGCGCTGCACGAGCTCGCGACCAATGCGGCCAAGCACGGCGCGCTGTCGGAGCTGACCGGCAGAGTCAGTCTCAAGTGGCAGATGCAGGGCGATACGCTGACCTTGCGGTGGATCGAAAGCGGCGGCGTACCGATCTCGGCGCCGTCCGAGCGAAGCTTCGGCCTCAAGGTGATCCGCGCCAGCATCGAGCAGCAGCTCGGCGGCGAAACGACTTTCGACTGGAACCCGCTGGGTCTGCGCTGCACCATGTCGATCCCGCTGCGCGAAGCAGAAAAATCCGACGCGGTTGAACGCCCCGCCGCAACCGTGAACGGTGCGCCGATCGAGTTGAATAACAACGGCCAGACCCGCGTGCTGCTGGTCGAGGACGAAGCGCTGGTCGGCATCATGATCCAGGAATGCCTGAGCGAATTCGGCTGCCAGATCACCGGGCCGGTCTGCTCGGCATCCGACGCCTTGGCGGCGGCCAAGGACGGCCACTTCGACGCCGCGATCCTGGACATCAATCTCGGCGACGGGCTGGTCTATCAGGTCGCCGAGGTGCTGTCGCAGCGCGGCGTGCCGTTCATCTTCGTGACCGGCTACGATTCCCACAGCGTCGACAGCCGCTTCAGCGAAGTTCCCATCCTGCAAAAGCCGATCGAGCGCCAGGTGCTGCAGAAGATGTTCGTCGAGGGCCGCAGAGCGGCAATGGCCTGACCGCCGCGCGGGCGGGCTCAGCGGTCGCGCAGGCGATCCATCAGCACTTTGTCCTGGCCGCCGTCGATCTCGATCATCGTGCCGTTGACGAAGAAGGCGAGATCGGACGCGAGGTAGGTGACGAGGTTGGCCACTTCCTCCGACTCGGCGATGCGCCCGAGCGGTATGCTTGACGGCGCGAGCTTGTCGGCGTCCTCGAAGCTCAGCTTCATGTCGCGCGCCATAGCTTTGACGAGGCCGGTCCAGCGCTCGGTGCGCACCGGACCGGGATTGACCGCGCAGAAGCTGATATTGTCCTTGCCGTATTGGCTGGCGAGCGATTTGGTCAAATTCTGCCCGGCGGCGTTGGCGGCGCCGGGCGCGATCTCCCAATAGGACACCTTGACGCCGTCATTGCCGATGAGATTGACGACGCGGCCCTTCTTTTGTTTTTGCATGATCGGCAGCACGTGCTTCATGCAGCGCACATAGCCCATGAATTTGAGTTGCAGCGCGCTCGCCCAGTCTTCCTCGGACAGATGTTCGAGAACGCCGCCTGGCGCCGAACCGGCATTGTTGACCAGGATGTCGATGCGGCCCAGCGCTTCGTGGGATCTCCTGATGAAGCTCTCGGCATCGGCCGGCTTGGTGAGATCGGCGGTGAAGGGATAGATCTTGCGGCCGGTCTCCTTGGCGATCTCGGCGGCGGTCTTTTCCAGCGGCTCCTTGCGGCGGGCGCAGATCGCGACGTCGACGCCTTCCTTTGCGAGCGCCAGAGTGATGGCCTTGCCGATCCCCTCACTGGCGCCGGTGACGATCGCTTTCTTGCCGGTCAGCTTCAAATCCATGGTGCCCCTCGCTGTGGCCGCGACGCGGTCGCCCCGCCGCCGCTGTCATGGGCACTCTAGGGCTTTGTCGTGCCGTATTGAAGGACCTGGACCTTTTCGATGGTCACCAGCCCGCTCGTCATCATGGAGTCCAGCACCGGAAGAAAAGCGTCGATTCTCTCCTGGGAATCGACGATTTCGACGACGACCGGCAGGTCCTGCGACAGCCGCAGGATTTTGGTCGTGTGGATGTGGCTGGAATGGCCGAAGCCGATGTGACCGCGCAGCACGGTGGCGCCGCCTAGATGCATTTCCCGGGCTTTCAACACGATCGCCTCATGCAGCGGCAGGCGATTGAACTTGTCGTCTTCGCCGAAGAAGACGCGAAGGAGCACGGCGTCACGCGGAATCTGCATGGTCAGGTTCCTTTGAGCGCGTTGATCGTATTCGCGAGCGAGGCTCCCGCCCATACGGCAATCAGACAGAGCACCATCGACAGGCCCACATTCGCGCCTGCTCGAAACCACTCACCGTCATTCATCAAGTTGAGGGTCTGTAGGCTGAATGACGAGAACGTCGTATAGCCGCCGCAGATGCCGGTCATGAAGAATTGTCGTCCCTGGGATCCAACGAAGAGTCTTCCGTCTGGCCCGGTTAGCGCGGCGAAGAATCCAATGATGAAGGAGCCGGTGACATTGATGAAGAGTGTCCCCCACGGGAAAGTCTCGCCGATCATCCGCGCCGCCACGCCGGACATAAAATACCGTCCAGTCGTTCCGATCGCGCCTCCGAGCGCGACCCAAAGATACATTGCCATTGAGTCCATAATCTCCGCCATTGCCAATTGAGCATACCTTCATAGTCCGTTCCCTCCCGGTAGCGAGCGTGATATCGCTCCTCTTATCTTTCTGTTCATAAGTCCTTTGATGATCCGGAGTGTACGATTCGGAGTCGTTTGCGCTTCAATAGAGGACGAGCGCCAGGATGATGATCAGCAGCGCACCGATCAATCCCAGGTAGAAATTTAGGTGCCCGGACTGCAGCGCTTTGAGCTTATTGGCGAGGACGATGACTGTGCGGATCGCGGGCGCGAAGAGATAGGGACCGAAGATTGGCGCGACGTCGTGCGAAAATACCAATCTCCGGACGAAGTAATGCGCGCCGTTTGCTTCCCTTGTTGTCTCCTCGGTCGGGCGATAGATGAAGCTGTAAAAAGTTCGCAACGCGTTAGAGAAGGTGAGCGCTGTGGTCGATGCCCGTGAGGGATCGTAATCAAAGCCGCCGTACCAGACTCGAACGCGGCGGACGGCGAAGCGTCGATTTGTCATCACCAGCAAGACGGGAACAATGGAGAGCAGCGGCATTACCACGACCAGCATGGTCGGGGATATGAAGGCGAATTTGGCAGTTAGCGGCACGAGCAATAGCCCATCATGCATATTGCTCGCGGCTTGCGTTCCGAATTCAGCAGACACTGCCGCCTGCAGCGAATCGAGCCATATCGGCATGCCGACAGCAAGCGCCAGAACCCCAAAGCCCAAAACGCTCACCGCTAGCCCGTATGATCGCTGAATCGGCACGAAATCCCGCGACGAACGTCCCAGCAGGCCGAGGCCAAACGCCTTAACGTAAGTGGCAAATGCAATTGCCACCGTAAGCGCAAGGCCGGCGCCGGCCAACGCCATGACCAGGCGGCTGCTTAGAGTGTCCAGCCGGAAGCCCTGGAAAAAGGTTTCAAACATGTACCACTCGCTGACGAAGCCGGCTTGCGGCGGCATGGCCGAGAGACTCATCGCCGCGAATAGAGCGCCCAGACCAAACATCCAGGAGCTTCGTCTCAGCAGATTGGTTTGCGAAATGACATACCCACCGGTCGCGCGGTAAACGCCGTCGGCGGTAAGAAACAATCCACCCTTGGCCAGTGCATGTCCACCCAAGTGCAGCAGGGATACGGTCCAAGCTAAGCCGGCGAGGTCCGGCATTCCATGACCGCGGAAGATCAAGGCAGCGCCAAGCATAGCGACAGCGATCGCTGCATTCTCCGCCGAGGAGAAGCTCAAGAGCGTGCGCCAGTCGTCCTGCTGGAACGCGTAAAGCGCTGTGAGGACGGCACTCAGGACGGCAACAGCGACGACGAGAATGCCCAATGCCGCTGCGATTTCGGCGTTCTGGCCCGGCCCCCATTCAAGCAGGCCGCGGCTCAGACAGTAATAGGCTGCGTTGAGCATTACGCCCGAGATCAGGGCGCCGGAAGCGCCGCTGCCGGCTCCGTAAGCCGCCGGGAACCACTCGTAGAATGGTAGCAGCCCGAGCTTGGCGCCGAACCCGATGACGAGCAGGAGACCCACGGCGGCTAGCGTCGTCGTCGCAAGATTGTCTGCGGCTCGGCCGTACGCCTCGAATGCAAAGGAGTGACCGGCGACCGCCAACAGCAGGACCGCAACCACGAGTGCAATTGCTCCAACCTCCAGAAGACCGAGCATGAAGAGCACCGGTCGACCGGCGTCCGCCGACAGTTTTTCGCTTAGAATCATCGTGGCGCCGCCGAAGCTCATAATTTCATACGCAATGAGAAACCCCGCACCGTCGCGAATTCCGAACACGCCGAGCGCTCCGATCAGGCTCATGGCTGCACCGAACAACCAGCCGGCTCGGCCCTGTCGTGCTGGAGTTGCTAACCAACAGGCCAACGACGCCGGAACTAGTCCGAATCCCAGCAGCCACAAACCATCGGGTGCTATCCGAAAGGAGACGGCCGCACCGGCCAGCCGGGTCGGCAACGTGACTGGAGGCGTGCCCTCGGGGAGCGCTAATATCGCTGCAACAATTGCGGCGGCACTGCCGGAAAACAACAGCACGCGCACAAGGATCAAGCCACGTCCCGTCAGCGAAATAAGGGAAGCGGCGAGCCAAACCAGGAATGCCGCGGTCAGAAGCTCATTCGACAAGCCGGCCTCCGTTCACCCGTTGCGGCACGCGGTCAAGAAACATCAGCAGCGCCTCGATGATTGCGGCCGGGTTTGGCGGACAGCCAGGTAGATACAGATCGACCGGAATGACGCCACTGAGGCCGTGACCCGAGGCATAGCCGCCCTCCGCGATCCCTCCCGAAACGGCGCAAGTGCCGACCGCAAGCACCCAGCGCGGCTCCGCCATCGCTTCGTAGGTGGCTCGCAAGGGGCCAAGCATCGCGTGCGTAACCGGCCCGGTAACCAGCAGAAGGTCGGCAAACCGCGGCGAGGCGGTGAAGAAGATGCCAAGCCGATGCAGGTTGTAGAACGGATTGTTTAATGCCTGCAGCTCGGATTCGCAGCCGTTACATGAGCCGGCATCGACGTGGCGAATATGGAGACTACGCCGGAACGCACGTCGCATTTCTCCGCCGGTAGCCGGATTTTTGGTCGAGCCGCTTTTCCAGATTAGATCTTCCCGCGACCGCGCACCGAAGGCCCAATCCGAAGATGTCGTCATGGCCCCGGTGGGACAAACCTCGGTGCAAAGCTGGCAGACGATGCAGCGGCCGTAATCGATATCCAGCCGATTGGAAGCGCCGGACGAAGCGCGTATGGTGATCGCCTTGGTCGGGCATATGTCGGCGCACGCTTTGCACTCGTTATCACATAGCTCCGGCCGGTAGCGCGGCATACCCAGAAAGTCTTCCTGGCCGTCGGTCCCTTTAGCCAGTGGCCAAGGTGCGGTCTGTTTGCCTTGCAGCAAGCCCAACAGTGTCCATTGCGGCATGTCGGGCTCCTATCGATCACAGCCGGCGATCGTGAGGCCGAAACTGGCCTCATTGATCGCATAGTCCATCATGTTGCTGTCATGCACGGTGTACGGGAACACGCGCCAGTTTGAGAACGACGGCGATTTGATTTTGACGCGCGCAAGCTTGCCGTGATGGTCGAAGTGGACGGCATAAAACAGTGTACCGCGCGGCGACTCGGTCCAGCCGAGGCCTTCGGAACCTGGCGCCACCTTCCAAACGGCGTGAATCGCTCCGTCCGGTAACAGATCGAGCACCCGTTGAATCAACATTATGCTGGCGTTCACCTCCGCCATGCGCACTTGCGCACGGGCATGAGCGTCGCCGTTCTCGCGGGTAGCGACCATCGGTGGCAGCTCGGTATAGGCGGCGTAAGGGTGATCGCGCCTCAAATCGCGGTCGATACCCGATGCGCGCTCGACCGGACCTGTCGCACCCTGATCGAATGCCAGGCGGCGGTCGAGCTTGCCGGTTGTGATCAAACGGTCGAGATGGCTCGCGGTATTTTCCATATGCTCTGCATAACGGAGAAATCTGTCCTGAAGAGACGCGAGCTCGGTGCCAAGCCAGCTCGTCGGTGACAGGTCGCGCCGTAGTCCACCAACGGCAAGGATGCTGCGCAGGAAGCGACTTCCAGTCAGCCGGGTATTGAGCTGTTTGACTTGCTCCTCAAGCAGCTTGCCCTCGGCCTCAGCGACTTTGAGCGTGGTCGTGTGGCAAAGATGGCCAAAATAATGCAGATGATTGTACAGCCGCTCCATTTCGGCGAGCAGCACGCGCAAGAATCTCGCTCGTGCCGGGACGATGCAATTCGATGCGGCCTCCACCGCTTGGCAATAGGCGAGCGCATGGGCCACACTCCCGATCCCCGACACGCGCTCGGCCAGCACGACTGCGCGCGCGGGCTCAAGGCCCTCGAATCGCTTTTCCATGCCGCGATGTTTGAAGAACAGTCGCGGCTGGTAATGGAGAATGGCTTCGCCAACATAGAAAAAAAGGAACTCGGCAGACTCGAATACATCCGCCCGCACCGGCCCAAAAGGCAGAAGCTGGACGTCGGCGTCGGAACCGCCGAGCTCCGGAACCACTTGCAGGGCGGGTTCGACGCACAACGGCAGATCAGCAGGATAGTCCGGATCAAACGGTGCTTGCCGAAGGCTGACGCCTTCGTGCAAGACCAAACGCCCTGGCTGGGGCTGATCGAGAAATTTAAGTCCGAACAAATCGGTGATTTCGCGCTCGTACCAACTCAACAGGGGACACGTGTTCGCCAAGCTTGGAATCGGCTCATTTGCGTCGCAGCGCCAGATCGCGAAGGGCGCCTGCGCACCGACGCTGGCGACATAGCGCAGTTCGATCCGGTGCGGCTGTGGATACCAAGCATAGGCCATTTGCATCCGGCCGCCGGACGCGATTAGATTTTCTGCCGTCTCCTTAAGCACTGCGGGATGCAGTGATTTGATCTCCTTTGCGGTCATGGCGCGGCACCTGTCAAAGTGTGGGCCGCCGCCGCAAAATGATCCCACATCGCGCTCGGCCACCATACGCCGAACACAACGAGCGGCACTAAGGCGAGCCACATCGGCACCACGCACCAACGGCTTATCTGCGCGGGCCGGCCTTCGGGCGCTGCACCAGCGGCGTCAAAATACATCGCGCGAAAATGATTGAGAAAGCCAATAAAGATCACGATCAAAAGGACCGCCATGGCGTAGACGGCCCAGTCGTAGCCGCGCTCGAAGCCAGCGCGAAGGATAACAAGTTCGCTGAGAAAAAGTCCGAACGGCGGCGCGCCCGTAATGGCGACTGCGCCCGCAAGCCACAAAGCGCCTTGCATTGGGAAATACGCCCAAAGATAACGAATTTTGCGGATTTCCTTGGAACCATAGCTTCGCATGGCGTTGCCGGCCCCGAAGAACATCAGCGACTTGTTCAGAGAGTGGTTGAGCATGTGGTATAGAGCGCCGGCAATGCCGAGTGGACCGCCAATGCCGAAGCCTAGCGCGACGATGCCCATGTGTTCGACGCTGGAGTAAGCCATCAGCCGCTTGATACCGTTCTGACGAACGATAAAAAGGGCGCCGACGATGAGTGATAAAACACCAAAGGCGACCAGTGTCTTGCGAGCAAGGATTTCGTTTTGTGCTGCGTTGGCGATAGCCAGATAGCGTACGATCCCGAGCATGGCGGTGTTGAGCAGTGCTCCGGAAAGCATTGCCGAGATCGGCGCCGGACTTTCGCTATGGGCATCCGGCAGCCACGTATGCATGGGCGCAAGTCCTACCTTGGTCCCGTATCCGACGAGCACCAGAAAAAATGACAGTAGGGCAAGCGCGGGGTTCATTTTTGGGGCGGCGTCGCGCAGGGCCTCCCAAGTCATGTCGTAGGTCTGACCGAGTACAAAGCTGCCGCACCAATAGAACAGGACGGTGCCGAGGAGCGCGAGGCTGATCCCGGCCGAGATGATGATGATGTATTTCCAGGCTGCCTCGATACTCTCTGCCGCGCGCTCAAATCCCACGAGGAAGGTGCTGACGAGTGTCGTGAGTTCAATCGCTATCCAGTAAAGGCCAGCATTGTTCATCACCGCGCTAAGCAGAATTGTCAGGGCGAAGCCGGCGAAGAGTGCGTAAAAGCCCCACAGCTTTTCGTCCTCGCCGAGCAAGCGCATGTAGCCGATTGAGTAGATTGATGCGAGCAGATAAACGATCGCCGTGCACAAGATCACCCATGCTCCGGCTATATCGATGATGATATACTCGGATAGATAATAATAAGGCCCCCTGGCACTCAATATCGTGAGCGGAATAGCGGCAGCGCACACGGCGAGACTGGCAATGAGATTCAAGCCTTCCGCGACGCGTGGCACGCGCACGAGAACGCATCCCGCCGCCGCAGCTGCCGGCGCGATCATCACGATGAGAAGGAGCGCCCCTGCCATCGTCAACCCACCAGCCGGTTGAGGTCGAGACTGCTTGTGCTGCCGACATGGGCGACGAGGTAGCGAACCAGAACTCCGAAGCATGCCACGACGACCAACAAATCGAAGAGAATGACGATTTCGATCAGCATTGGCATTCCGGGAACCAGAATTTGCGCGCCGAGGAAGATGCCATTTTCAAGAACGAGTAAGCCGAGAATTTCGCTCAAAGCTTCGTGCCGCACCGTGAGCATCAGAAACCCGATCAACTTCATCGAGAGCATGATCGTGAGAGCCAGCACAGCCACGGTACCGGCGAGCCCGAGAGACTGACCGATGCGATAGGAAACGGCCAGCGCGAATACGACGCACACCGCGCCAACAACGAGCAGGGAGCTCGGCTGCAAAATTTCGCGGATTTCGCGCGCAACATTGAGCCGGCCGATGATTCGCCATACCAGGTAGGGCAGGACCAGGCCCCGGAACAGCGCTGTGAGGATCGCAATCAGGTAAAGCTCGGGGTAGTTGCCGTAGAATCCGACTGCCGCGGAGAGCGCGGCGATGACCCATGATTCGGCGGCGAAGGCGTAAAGGTAGTTGATGAACCAGCGCGAACCGAGCATCACGAAGGCAAGCAGCAGGCTTGTGATCGCCATCAGGCTGAACAGCGATGAGGCAAGCGGATCAAGATGTGCGACGAGCATGATTACACCAGCTGGGTGCCGATAATGGCGAGGATGGCAAAGACGAACGATGCCGCGAGCAG
Organism: Xanthobacteraceae bacterium; assembly: GCA_035499475.1. Classification (GTDB taxonomy): domain Bacteria; phylum Pseudomonadota; class Alphaproteobacteria; order Rhizobiales; family Xanthobacteraceae; genus BOG-931. Next base: position 13,450 of record DATJYT010000227.1, read on the forward strand.
TTCCTGGTATCTGTAGAAGCGCAGGCGCGACTGGGCGGTTTCGACGATCACAACAGCGATGGCAACGATCAGAAACTTCCCCATGAGGGAAGTGACCGAGCCGATTACTCCGACCGCTGTTCCCTCGCGGGACAAGCCCCAGGGGATTAGAAGAACGTTGCAGAAGATGGTGTAGAGGATGAATTGCTTCATCATCGACGCCCACCGAAGTACCGCAAGCAGTGGTCCTGAATATTCCAGGATTCGGGCCTCCTCGATCATGTACACTTCGATGTGAGTGCTGGAATGGATCGGCAAGCGATCGGTCTCGACAATCAGCAGAGTGAAGAACGCCAAAATCAGAAAGAGATGCGCGGGGCTGAAATAAACTGCCGGACTGCCGACCAGGAGATGGTTGACGACAAAAGGCAACATGGCCTTAGCCAGCAGAGTGATTCCGACGAACACCAGAATTAGCGTCGGCTCGGCCAGGATTGCCACCATCACTGCACGGCTTGAGCCGACACCGCCGTACGCGCTGCCACTGTCGAGACCGGCAAGCACAATCATGAACGATCCGAGGGTGAGGATGAGCCCGCCGCCAAGTATGTCGCCCATATCGGAAAGCGGCAGCGGAAAGTCGGTCAACACCGGAATGAGAATGGGGACCGTCAACATTGCAGTAAAGGCGACGAACGGCGCAATCCAATAAATCCAGGAAGCGGAGTCAGGGACGACGATCTGCTTATGGAACAGCTTCCAAAGGTCCCGATACGGCTGGAAAATGCCAGGCCCTTGGGCCAGTTGCACACGCTCTTCAAACTGGTGGATGACGCCCTGCAGCAGCGGGGCAAGCATCAGCACCGTGAGGACCTGGCAGGTTTGCAACAGAATATCGCGGAGCACTACGATCGCCCCCGCTGCCATGCGCGGCGGACGCCAACAGTGCGCACGCGGTCCTGAAAAATCTGATCAGACGGAGCGCTGGAGCAATCTGCAATTTTCACGCCCGATTCCCTTCGTCCGCAGTCGGATGAAAGGAGTCATCAGCCCCAAGGGCGGTTCAGGCGGAACCCCATCGCCTTGCTGGCGTGACCAGCTAGTAATGAATACGGATAACTCCGCCCCAATGTCAAGGTTGCACGGCAAATACATCCACTTCAGCTTGGATTGCTATTGGCCGGTCGCGACCGATATAGGTCGACATCGGCCGTTCCCGGGGCCGGACGCCTCGGTGGCGAATGATCCACCTCTGACATGCGGGCCAAGTGATCGAGCGCCCAAGCGCCCCGCAGATTTTGACGAATCTCGTGGGCGGCATTTTGCCGGCGCGGGCTGAGCGAATCAGTATTGCGAAGGGGTGGGCGTTCGAGGCTTATTGCCCATCGAATGAAGAATTTCTAACGATCCCAATCTTGGTGGCAGACGTGGTGCATCGAATCAACTAGCCGCGCGTGATCGGCGTCACCTGATGCAGCGCGCCACACGAGAACACCACGGCGCCGCCGTGCGGCGCGCGGTAAGTGCGGCTGCCGAACTCGGGAAATACGAGATCGCAGCCGCTGTAATCGTGGTTGAGATTGATGGTGACGGCGAAGCGGCGGTGCTGCGCGCCGGCGTTGATATTGATGGGGGCCTTTCGCGAAGCGGCCCCCGCTCCCTCATCGCCCCTTATGGCAAGCTTAATCCTAACGTGGAATTGCAGCTTGTTCGGATGTCGTCCATTGCGGCGCCGGCGTCGTTCAATAGTGCCAATCGGCCTTCGCATAGAAGGTTCGCGGCTGGCCGACATAGCCGCCGGCGCTCTGGGCCACCGTGAAGTAGGTGACATTGGCGATATTCTTGACGCCGATCTGCGCGTCCCAATGTGCGGCGCTATAGCTCACCATGGCGTCGGCAACCGTCGAGGACGGAATCCAGACGGAGTTTGCGGTATTGCCGTAGGTCTTGCCGTTATAGGAGATTCCCGCGCCGGCCTTGAAACCCTTGATGCCGGCGATGGCGAAATCATAGGTCGACCAGACGTTGACGATCTGCGCCGGCACGCCGACCGGCCAATTGCCGACCTGGGACGGCGTCAGCGGCACCTGCGTCAGGTCCGCGGTCTGCCAAATTCCATTGGCCCATAGCTTCCACTGGTCGGTGATCTGGACGTAGAGATCGGCGTCGACGCCCTTGCTGTTCTGTGCGTTGAAGGCAATCTGGATGGGAATAGTCGCGCTATTTTCCATGAATACATTGTCACGGAGGATCTTGAATGCGGCGGTGGTCAGGATGAAGCGGTTATCGGGCGTCGAAATCTTGACGCCGGCTTCATATTCGAGGCCCGATTCCGGCGCGTAGATTCCATTCTGCGTCGCCTCCGAGTTGAAGTTTGTCAGGTAGCTCTTCGCGATGCCGGCGAACGGCGCGACGCCGGGAAGAATCTTATAGAGCGTGCCTACGTTCCAGCTGAACGGCTGGTCGATCCGCGATTCGGTGACGCCCGGTTCGAATAGATTGCCGTTTTGATCAACGCGGCCGGGGACGAAGACTTGCGGCGTCAGGCTCTCCAGCCAATAGTCCTCGCGCACACCGAGCCGCACCTTCCACTTTTCGGTGACGTCGATCTGGTCGGTCGCATAGGCGCTGAGATACAGCGCGCGCAGATCGTCCACCATGCCGCTGTGGGTCGCGTTGCGCAGGAAGTTGAGACCCGCGATCGAAGTCTCCGGAATGACCGGAGCGAAAATGTTGGCAATGGTCGGCAGGTCGGCGGTCGCGCGGTTGTCGTCGATGCTTTGCCATTCGACCTGCGCGCCGGTCAAAAACGTGTGGAATATCGATCCGGTCGAGAATTTCCACACCGGCTCGAACTGGTAGGTGAAGTCTTGGTCCTTGTCCGACTGCATCCGGAGCTGCCGTCCCGGCTCGGTCGTGCCGACGACGCTGCCGCCGGAATTGCGCAGGATGCCGACGTCGCGGTTGGTCAATGCAAAGCGATTGTTGATGGTGAGATAGTCGCCGATCCACCAGGCGTCGGTCAGCGTCGCGCGTTCCATGTCCTGGTTGCCGTTGGCGAACGGCGTCGAATAGAAGGCGGTGTTCGGCACGGACGTAAGCGGCGCGCCGTGGAAGTAGACGATGCCGTAGCTGTCCGGCTGACGTTCGATGTGCCGCAGATCGAGCGCGAACACCACGGTGTGATTGTCGCCGGTCCAGCTCACGACAGGGCGAAATTCGTAATCGGCGTTTTCCAGATGCCGAAAGCCGTCGGAATGTTGCAGCAAGCCGTCGATGCGATAATTGAGCCCGGGCAGCGTGGTCGGCCCGGTGGCGTACACGCTCGTGGTCCAGCTCCCGAACGAGCCGACCTGTTCGCTGATGCCGTAGCCCGGCGCCGACGACGGCAGGTAATGAACGATGTTGATCGAGCCGCCGGGAGGACCGCTGCCGAACAGTGCCGAGCCCGGTCCTTTCAGCACCTCGATATATTGAACGCCGTTGATCGAGTGCGGAAAACCGTTGAGCTGGTCGCCGTCCGGGAAGCTGTCGCTGTAAATGCGCGCATCCATGCCGCGGATGGTGAAGCGGTCGAAAAACCCGTAGCTGGACGCGCCGCCTTCATTGACGCCGCTGACATCATGGATGGCGTCGCGCAGATTGACGCCGCCCTGCTGCAGGATTTCGGCGCGCGGCACGATCACCACGCTCGCCGGCAGGTTTGCGAGCGGCGTTCCGGTCTTGTCGAGGGACGGTGCTTGCGCCAGTCCCTGGACGTTGACGGCGCCGCCTTCGCCATTGGCCGGTTCGGCGTTTGCTTGCTCAATCGGCGCGGCAGGCGCCGTGGCCTGTCCGCCGGCACTGCGTCGCTGCTTGGCGGCGCGCTTGGGCTTCGGTGCCGAGACGACAATCTCGGGAACGCTGGTTGGCGGCGCGGCTGTCGGTGTGCCGTTCGACTGCGCGGAGATTTCGGCAGCAGCGCCAAGCCCGATCGCTAGCGCGACCGTCGCGACAGCGACCCTTTTTCGATACGGCCGTGTACGCTCGTGCCGCTCCGCAACCGGCTTTGACACCGACGCCCCCAATCTACTTTAGAACCATGAAAAACTGTAGACAGATCAACACCTTATTGCGAATGGTCTGACATTGGCAAGCAAAACCATGTATTCGCACAGTAAAAAGTAATTATAACAATTCAAAACAAGCAACTTTAACGACTTTGTACTTATTCTAAACTGCGTATGTTCCGGTATTTCCTTGTTTTTTTAATAGTTGAAACGCTTGGCGCTCCGTCACACGCGGCGTGAGGCGGACGTGAAATTTGAACACGTCGATGATTTCAAAAAATGAGCGCTCGGCAGAAATGTACCGCCGGTACTGAAGAGGGACGCGGCTAATTGCGCAGGCGCCGGTACGGCGCGTAGACCGGCTCCCACATCTTCGCCTTGATGGCGGCCGCCGTATCGCGTTCGGTCATCGGTTTCGCCAAACCCTCGGCCTGCGCCTGCTTGGCGACGGCGACAGCGACCTCAAATGACAATGCGCGCAGATTGACGAGCGGCGGCAAGAGATTGGCTTGCGGATCGCTTTTTGCCGGCGAGGATGCCGCGATCACGCGCGCCGCCGCGAGAAACATGCCGTCGGAGATGCGCTGCGCATCGACCGCGATCGCACCAAGTCCGATACCCGGATAGACGTAAGCGTTGTTGGTCTGGTCGACGCGGTAATCGTGGCCGTTGCGCCGGATCGGCGGAAACGGGCTTCCGGTGCCGATGACCGCGCGGCCGTGGGTCCAGGCAAAAAGGTCCTGCGGCGTCGCCTCGCTGCGTTCGGTCGGGTTCGACAACGGGAAGATGATCGGGCGGTCAACGTGAGCGGCCATGGCGCGGATGATCGGTTCGGCGAAGGCGTGCGGCTGTCCGGACGTGCCGATCAGCACGGTCGGGTGCGCATTGGCGACCACGTCGGCAAGACCGATGCGGCCGGGATCTTGCAAAGCCCAATTGGCGATGCGGTTTCGCGCTTGCGCGAATGGCGCCTGAAACGGCTGCAGTCCAGCCATGTCTTCGACCAGCAGGCCGTCGCGATCGACGAGATAAAAGCGGTCGCGTGCATCGCGTTCGGCCAGGCCGTCAGCGACCATGGCGCGAAGCAAGAGCGCGCAAATGCCGGTCCCGGCGGAACCCGCGCCGAACACCGCGACGCGTTGTCCAGTCAGCGGAACGCCCGTGACGTTGATCGCGCTGAGCAGCGTTCCGACCGCGATCGCGGCGGTGCCCTGAATATCGTCATTGAAGGTGCAGAGCGTGTCACGATAGCGCGCCAGCATCCGGTTGGCATTGCCGATCGCGAAATCTTCCCAGTGCAGCAGGACGTGCGGCCACCGCTCGCGAACGGCATCGACGAAGGTCGCGATGAAGTCGTCATAGGCGTCGCCGCGCACGCGCTCGTGCTGCCAGCCGATATAAAGCGGGTCGGCCAGATGCTCCTTGTTGTCGGTGCCGACGTCGAGAATGATCGGCAGCGTCGTCGCTGGATGCAGCCCGGCACAGGCGGTGTAGAGCGCAAGCTTGCCGATCGGGATGCCCATGCCGCCGGCGCCCTGGTCGCCGAGGCCCAAGATACGCTCGCCGTCGCTGACCACGATCGCTTCGACGCGGTCGAAGCGCGGATTGCCGAGAATGCGTCGGATCAAGTCCTTGTGCGGCAGGCTGAGAAACAGTCCACGCGGCTTGCGGAATATGCTGCTGAAGAGCTGGCAACCGCGCCCGACCGTCGGCGTATAGACGACGGGCATCATCTCTTCGATG
>DATJYT010000228.1:0-9985 GCA_035499475.1 Xanthobacteraceae bacterium
GCGCCGAAGCCGGTCCAGCAGCTTGCCCCCAAGGTTGCCGACAAGCCGGAAATCACGACGGATTCCGCGGCATCGAAGCCGCAGCCCAAGCCCGAGACGAAACCTGACCCGAAGCCGGAGACAAAGTCGCAGGCGAAGGCCGATCCCAAGCCTTCGGACAGGCCCGACAAGTCGAAGCCCGACTTGAAGCTCGACCAGATCGCCGACTTGCTGAAAAAAGATAACGACAAGAAGGTGCAGAAGTCCGATCAGAAGCCCGCGCCCGACACGCCGCCGCGTGACTCTCCCAAATTCAATGCCGATCAGGTTGCGGCGCTGCTCGACAAGCGCGACCCGCGGCGCGAGGTGGCGACGGCCGCGACCTTGAACGATACGCCCAATCTTGGCGCGGCGACCGGGCCCGCTGCCGCGCAGTTGTCGCAGAGCGAAATTGACGCGCTGAAGGCGCGCATCAGCCAGTGCTGGAATCCTCCTGCGGGCGTCGAATCGAGCACCAAGATTTATGTCGTGCTGCGCGTGTTGTTCAAATCGGACGGATCACTGGCGCATGACCCGGTTCTGGTTGAAGGCTCGGCGGCGTCCTTGGGGCCGGCGCTGGCCGAGAGCGCGATGCGCGCGCTATTGCGCTGTCAGCCGTTCACCATGCTCAGGCCGGAGCACTACGAGCAGTGGAAAGACATTGAACTCAAGTTCGATCCTCACGAGCTGCTCGGCGGCTAAGAGAGCGCTTCCAATCATCATGACCCGTCCTGACATTCCTGGTTTCCCATTCACACCGTTCCTGACACGTCGAAGCGCGCTTGCGTTTGGCGCGGCCACGGGTCTCGCGCTATCGACGCGTTATGCCGGTGCGGTGCTCCGCCTCGACGTGACCGAGGGCAACGTCCAGCCGCTGCCGATCGCAATTCCGAACTTCATCGGCGGCGGGCAGGGCGACGACGAGACCGCAAACGGCGTCACCCAGATTATCAGCGCCAACCTTCAGCGTAGCGGCCTGTTCGCGCCGATCGATCCGGCGGCCTTTCTGGAGAAGATCGCTAGCGTCGATGCCGTGCCGCAATTCCCGAATTGGCGCACCATCAATGCGCAGGCCCTTGTCACCGGACGCGTCACCCGGCAGAGCGACGGCCGGCTCAAGGCCGAATTTCGGCTGTGGGACGTGGTCGCCGGCCAGCAGCTTGCAGGCCAGCAATATTTCACCACGCCGGACAATTGGCGCCGCATCGCCCACATCATTTCCGACGCGATCTACGAACGCCTCACCGGCGAGAAGGGCTACTTCGACAGCCGCGTGGTGTTCGTCGACGAGACCGGGCCCAAAGAGCGCCGCATCAAGCGGCTTGCCATCATGGACCAGGACGGCGCCAACGTGCGCTACCTCACGCGCGGAGACGAGTTGGTGCTGACGCCGCGGTTCTCGCCGTCGACCCAGGAAATCACTTACATGGCCTACGGCCAGGGCGATCCGCGCGTCTACCTGCTCAATATCGAAACCGGCCAGCGCGAGATCGTAGGCAACTTTCCCGGCATGAGCTTCGCGCCGCGGTTCTCGCCGGACGGCCAGCGCGTAATCATGAGCCTGCAGGAAGGTTCGAACGCCAACCTTTTTGTCATGGACTTGCGCTCCAAGGCGACGACGCGGCTGACCAACACGCCGGCGATCGATACGGCGCCATCCTATTCGCCGGACGGCTCGCAGATTTGTTTCGAGTCGGACCGCGGCGGTCATCCGCAGATTTACATCATGCCATCGGTCGGCGGGTCGGCGCAGCGCATCAGCTTCGGTGAGGGCATTTATTCAACGCCGGTCTGGTCGCCGCGCGGCGACTATATCGCTTTCACTCGGCAAGCGGACGACAAGTTTGCGATCGGCGTGATGAAGCCGGACGGCTCGGGCGAGCGCATCCTGACCGAAGGTTTCCACAACGAAGGGCCGACCTTCGCGCCCAACGGGCGGGTCATCATGTTCTTCCGCGATGAGGTCGGCAGCCCGGGCCCGTCTTTGTTCACGATTGATATTGCTGGACGCAACAACCTCAAGGTTCCAACCCCGAGCTTTGCCTCGGACCCCGCTTGGTCGCCGCTCTTGTCATAAATGCCGGCGCCGTTCATACCGTCGCCGCATTGACGCCCTATTAACCATTGCAAAAGCTTTCCGGGCGATCCGCAGGGTCGAGGCTTCTTTGCAAGGCTGCATCAAGGTTGACAGAACCTTCGCTTAACGAAGGTCCTGCTAGACCCTGAGGCAGATCAAACACATCCGGTCACGTCGGAACGCAATGGAGGCACCGGAATGAACGTGGTGAATATCGTCCGCGGCGCCAAATTCGTGGCTGTCATCCTGGCGGGGCTTGCGATTGCGGGCTGCGCCAAGCAGCAGGAAGCCAACCTGGCCGGGGCCGCCGCGCCCGGCAGCCAGCAGGACTTCGTCGTCAATGTCGGCGATCGCGTTTTCTTCGACACCGATTCGTCCGAACTGAGCGAGCAGGCGCGGGCTACGCTCGACAAGCAGGCGCAGTGGCTTAACAACTACAACCGCTACGCCTTCACCATCGAGGGCCACGCCGACGAGCGCGGCACGCGCGAATACAACATCGCGCTCGGCGCTCGCCGTGCGCAGACCGTGCGCGAATACCTGATTTCGCGCGGCGTATCGGCGCAGCGCATGCGCACCATCTCCTACGGCAAAGAGCGGCCCGTCGCGGTGTGCGACGACATTTCGTGTTGGTCGCAAAACCGCCGCGCGGTGACGGTGCTTGACCAGAGCTCTTAGCGGCGCCTATCTCGTACCGCATCTCGACCGGCGCCGCAGGGCGCCGGTTGTGTTTTTTGGACCTGTTTTCCGCTTGCCAAGGCGAACGTGAAATCGGATCGTTACGGTTCGTTGCGTGCGGCGTCGGTGACGTTGTTCTCGGCTTTCCGGGAATTCTTGCAAAAGGCTTGGCATGAAACGGGTCTGGGCCATCCGCACATCGCTGACCGCCGCGATCGCCTTCGCTGCCGCGGCCTGTGGCCAGAGCAATCAATACGCTGCGCCGCCGCCGCCGAAAGTGACAGTCGCCGCGCCGGCCGAGCAGGACATAACCCGCTACTTCGACGCGACCGGCAATACGGCAGCCGTCAACGCGGTGGATCTGGTCGCGCGCGTGCAGGGTTTCGTGCAGGCGATCAGCTACACCGACGGCCAATTCGTGAAGAAGGGCACCTCGCTCTTCACCATTGAGCCCGAGCCGTACAAGCTCAAAGTCGACGCCGCGAAAGCGGCCGTCACCAGCGCCAAGGCGACGCTCGTCCAGGCGGAGCAGGAATATCAGCGCCAAGCCGATCTTATCACCAAGCAGGTCTCGACGCAGGCGAACTACGACAAGGCGCTGGCGCAGCGGGATTCCGCACAAGCTGATGTGCAATCGGCCCAGGCCAACGAGCAGCAGGCCGAGATCAATCTCGGCTACACCGACGTGCAGGCGCCGTTCGACGGCGTCGTCTCGGCGCGGCAGGTTTCCGTCGGCGAACTGGTCGGCGCAAGCTCGCCGCCGACTGTTCTTTCCACAATCGTGCAGCTCGACCCGATCTGGGTGAATTTCACCGCCAGCGAGCGCGACGTGCTGCAAGTGCGCGCCATTCTCGCCAACACCGGGCGTACCACCGCCGATCTAATCGGCATGCCGGTCGAGGTCGCGTTGCAGAACGAGACCGGTTATCCGCATCAAGGCAAGCTCGATTACGTGGCGCCGACTGTCGATCCTTCGACCGGCACGCTGGCTGCGCGCGCGACGCTGCCGAACGCCGACCGCCGGCTTTTGCCGGGCTATTTCGTGCGCGTGCGCATTCCCTCGAAGCCCAGCCCGGCACTGCTGGTCCCGGACGTCGCGCTCGGCAGCGATCAGGGCGGCCGCTACGTGCTCCTCGTCAACAAGGACAATGTCGTCGAGCAGCGCAAGGTCGAGCCGGGACAGCTCGTCGGCGACATGCGCGTCATCGAAAAAGGCCTGACCAAGGACGACCGTGTCGTCATAGGCGGCATCATGCGGGCGATCCCGGGCCAAAAGGTCGATGCGGAAACACACACCGCCTCGGCCGCGCATTAGGGCACCGCGGCCGCAGCATGATCTCCAAATTTTTCATCGAGCGCCCGGTTCTCGCGAATGTCCTCGCCATCCTGATGGTTCTGATCGGCGCGGTCGCTCTCTACGGGCTGCCGATTGCGCAATATCCCGACGTCGTGCCGCCGACCGTTCAAGTTACAACACGCTATCCCGGCGCCAGTGCGAGCACGCTGATGGATACCGTGGCGCTGCCCATCGAGCAGCAGGTCAACGGCGTCGAGAACATGATCTACATGCAGTCGACCAGCGCCAGCGACGGCAGCTATACCCTGACGGTGACGTTCAAGATCGGCACCGATCTCGATGCCGCGCAGATCCTCGTGCAGAACCGCGTCGCGAGCGCGCTGTCGGCGTTGCCGCAGGCGGTGCAGGCGCAGGGCGTCACGGTGCAGAAGCGCTCCACCGCGATCCTTCTGTTCGTTACCCTCACATCGCCCGATAACCGCTACGACAGCCTTTATCTTGCGAACTACGCGACCATCAATCTCAAGGACGAACTGGCGCGGCTTCCCGGCGTCGGCAACGTCAACGTGTTCGGTGCCGGGCAGTATTCGATGCGCATCTGGCTCGACCCGGAAAAGCTCAAGGCGCGTAGCCTGAGTGCCCAGGACGTGGTGACGGCGCTGCAGCAGCAGAGCCAGGCGGTCACCGCCGGGCAGGTCGGCATGCCGCCGACGCCGCCGGGCGTGGATTTCCAATATACGATCGAGCTGCAAGGCCGGCTCGCCGACGTCGATCAGTTTGAAAACGTCATCGTCAAGACCGGCGATAACGGCGCGGTGACGCGGGTGCGTGACATTGGCCGCGTCGAACTCGGCGCGCAGACCTACGGTCAATACTTCTCGCTCGACGGCAAGCAGGCCGCCGGCATCGGCATCTACCAATCGCCCGGCGCCAACGCGCTCGATGTCGAGCATGCGGTCAAGGCCAAGATGGACGAGCTCAAGCGCAACTTCCCGCAAGGGATCATCGCGTCGGTGCCGTTCGACACCACTATTTTCGTCAATGCCTCGATCGACGAAGTGTACAAGACGCTGATCGAAGCCGCCGTGCTGGTGCTGATCGTGATCCTGGTTTTTCTCCAGGACTGGCTCGCCATGTTGGTGCCGGCGACGACCGTTCCGGTCACGATCATCGGCGCCTTTGCCGCCATGTGGGCGCTCGGCTTTACGGTGAATTTTTCGACCTTGTTCGCGATCGTGCTGTCGATCGGCATCGTGGTCGACGACGCCATCGTGGTGGTGGAGGGCGCGGCCCATAACGTCGAGCAAGGCATGAGCGGCCACGACGCGGCCATCAAGGCCATGAACGAACTGCTGGGGCCGATCATCGGCATCACTCTGGTGCTGATGTCGGTTTTCTTGCCTGCGGCGTTCCTGCCCGGGCTGACCGGCCGCATGTACGCGCAGTTCGCACTTGTCATTGCCGCCACTGCGTTGCTGTCGGCCATCAACGCGATGACGCTGAAGCCGACGCAATCGGCGATGTGGCTGCGGCCGCCAGTGCCGAACGAACGGCGCAACGCGTTCTACCGCGGCTTCAACGCCGTCTATGACCGCATAGAGCGCGCCTACGCCGCACTGATGACCCGCATGGTGTCGCATGCCGGGCTGATGACCATCGTTGCCTTTGCGATCATTGCCGCCGCCATATTCGGGCTGGCGCGCGTGCCGACCGGTTTTCTGCCGATCGAAGATCAGGGCTATGTGCTGGTCGCGGTCCAGTTGCCTGACGGAGCCTCACTCGCTCGAACGCAGAAGGCGATGCTGCAAGTCTCGGACATTGCGCGCAAGGATCCGAGCGTCGATCAGGTCCTCACCATTGCCGGCATATCCGTACTCGACAATAGCGCGACGCTTGCCAATGCCGGCGTCGCTTACGTGGTGCTCAAGGACTGGAGCGTGCGCGACGACCTGCGCACGATTTTCGCGCGTCTGACGCCCGCACTCAACGCGGTCGAGTCTGCCCGCGTCGTCGCGCTTCCGCCGCCGCCGATTCAGGGTATCGGCAACGCCGGCGGCTTCTCCATGCAGGTCGAACTGCGCGATGGCAGCACCGATCTTGAGAAGCTGCAAAGCATCACCAACACCATTGTCGCCAATGCCCAGTCGCAGAGCGCGTTGCAGCGGGTCTCGACCTCGTTCCGCGCCATTGCGCCGCAGCTGCGCGTCGAGGTCGATCGGGTGAAGGCGCAGACGCTGCACGTCCCGATCGATCAGGTATTCTCGACGCTGGCGATCTATTTCGGCTCCGATTACGTCGCCCAGTTCAACAAGTTCGGACGCGTCTTCCAGGTCTATGCCCAGGCCGATGCCGCGTTCCGGCTGCGGCCGCGCGATATCGAAAACCTGACCGTGCGCAATCAGCAAGGCAACATGATTCCCCTCGGCACCATGGTGAAGATCGAGCCGATCGTCGGCGCACCGCTGATCAGCCTCTATAACCTTTATCCATCGGCGACCATTACCGGCTTGCCGGCGGTGGGCTTTTCGTCAGGCCAGGCGATCAGCCTGATGGAACAAAACGCGGAGCACACGCTGCCGCCGGGCACCGGCAGCGAATGGACGGCGATGTCTTATCAGGAGAAGATTGTCGGCAACCAGATGTACTTCGTTTTCGCGATGGCGCTGCTCCTCGTTTATCTGGTGCTCGCCGGCCAATACGAGAGCTGGTACGCGCCGCTCGCGGTAATCCTGTCGGTGCCGCTTGCTTTGACCGGGCCGGTGCTGGTGCTCGAATTGCTGCGCATCGACAATAATCTCTACACGCAGATCGGCGTCATCCTGCTCATCGCACTGTCGGCCAAGAACGCCATCCTGATCGTGGAGGTCGCGCGCGAACACCGCGTCCGCGACGGCAAGCCGATCCTCGAAGCAGCGGTGGACGCCGCCCGCGCCCGATTCCGGCCGATCCTGATGACATCGTTTGCATTCATCCTCGGTGTCGCCCCGCTGGTGATTGCAAGCGGGGCCGGCGCCAGCGCGCGGAAATCGATCGGCATCACGGTGTTCAGCGGCATGATCGCCTCGACCTGCCTTGCGGTGCTGTTCGTGCCCTCGCTTTTCGTGGTGATCCAGCGCTTTGAGGAATGGCGCGCGTCGCGCAAGCAGCCGCGCCTTCAGCCGGCCGAATGAGGCCGAAAATTGCGGTGCCCGGGTTTGATTCGAGCTGCCCTATGGCGACAGTCACAATTTGGACGTAGGACCGGCTATGCTAAGAATTGGATATTCACCGTTATTGTCGTCCGAAATGGTTCGCTCCGCCTCGCCTTTCGTGGTCGCGCTCGTCGTTGCGTGCGTGGGTTCGTTCCGTCCCGATGCGGTATACGCCCAGGCTTCGCCGTCCGATCTCTTGACCCGCATCGACCGCCTCGAGGCGACGATCCGCGATCTGACGGGCGCAGTCGAGCAACTGCAATACCGAAATCAGCAACTCGAGCAGCAAGTGCAGCGGTTGCAGGAAGGCGCCGCATCCCGCCCCGACGAGGGCAAGACACCGCCGCGGCCGCAGGTATCGGCCGCTCCGCCGCCGCCGACCGTTCAGTATTCACCGCCTCCGCCGCCTCCCATCATCGCGACCGAGCCAGCGCTGCCTCCGCCGCCTGAGCCGGCTCCATCCTCGAACCGGCGCGGCGATGCTTTCGACCCGAACGCCAATCCGACCGCGCCGGGCGCGCCGCGTCCGCTCGGCACCAGCACCGCCGCGACCGAGCCGCCGCCGATCTACGAGCGGCCGCCGGCCGCGGACGCGCAGGGCGGTGCTGCGCCCGCGCCTCGGCAGCCGGGGGCGCCGCTCGATCTCTCCAACCTTTCGGGAAGGTCGCCGCCGGCGAACGAAGCGCCACCGTCGGCCAGCCCGAGCGGAGCCGCGACAGTGGCGGCGCTGCCGCCGGCGAATACGCCCAAGGAAGAGTTCGACATCGGCTACGGCTCGATGCAGCGCAAGGACTACGCCACCGCCGCGGAGGCATTCGGCACTTTCCTGCACAAATTTCCGAGTGATCGCTTGGCGCCCGAAGCGCAGTTCTGGCTCGGTGAGGCGTTGTTCCAAAGCCAGAAATACCACGACGCCGCCGAGGCGTTTCTCGCTGTTTCGACCAAATACGATACCACCGCGCGAGCGCCCGACGCGTTGCTGCGGCTCGGTCAGTCGCTCGCCGCGCTCGGCGAAAAGGAAGCGGCTTGCGCTTCCTTGGGCGAGGTGCTGCGCAAATATCCGCGCGCCTCGTTGAACGTGAAACAGGGCGTCGACCGGGAACAGAAGCGTGACCACTGCTGACGATGCCGTTCGTGATGCGGAAGCGAGCGCGCTGTTTCGTGGTCTTGAAAATTTGCCGGGCCTCATCCTCGCCGTTTCCGGCGGTCCGGATTCGACCGCGCTCCTGGTGCTGGCGGCGCGTTGGGCGAAACGCCTCAAGCGCGCTCCCGGACTTCTCGCCGTCACCGTGGATCACGGGCTGCGGCCGCAGGCGGCGCGCGAGGCCAACGCGGTAAAGCGTCTGGCGCGGCGCCTCGGCGTCGCCCACCGCACGATGCGCTGGCGCGGAAGAAAGCCGCGCACGGGCCTGCAGGAAGCGGCCCGTATCGCGCGCTACCGGCTGCTCGCAGAGGCGGCCGGACGCGAGGGATACGCTCATGTCCTAACCGCGCATACGCTCGACGATCAGGCCGAGACAGTGCTATTCCGCCTCGCCCGCGGCAGCGGCGTCCTGGGCCTCGCCGGGATGGCGCAGGCCGCGCCGCTTCCGGCGAGCGGAGACAGCACGATTTTCCTGGTGCGGCCGTTCCTGCACGTGCCGAAGCAGCGCCTGATCGCGACCCTCAAGACAGCCCGCATTGCCTACGCGGATGATCCGACCAATCGCGATCCGCGCTTCGCCCGTCCGCGGCTGCGGTTGCTGATGCCGGCGCTGGCGCGCGAAGGGCTAGACGCGCGCGGTCTCGCGCGCCTCGCAATGCGCATGCGGCGCGTCGAAGCGACGCTCGCCGTCGCGGTCGAAGCGGCGCGGGCCGCGTTGGCGCCGCAGCCGTGGCCGCCGCGGGGTCCGATCGTCTTCGAGACGGCGCATTTTGCCAGACTGCCTGCCGAAGTGGCGCTTCGCTTGCTCGGCCAGGCGATCGCCCATGCTGGCGACGAAGGTCCAGTCGAACTCGCCAAGCTTGAGGAGCTTTACGAGGCGTTGCGGCAAGCCCAGTCGAGGCTCCGCCGCACGCTCGCCGGCGCCCTCGTCACACTCAGCGCGGAATCCATTTCGGTCGAACGTGCTCCGGCGCGTCGCACCCCGTCTACTGCACGTTAGCTATGCGCCAGAATGGCAATAGGGGCTTTACAAAGTGGCCCTATACTGTCGCGGCGCGAACGTTCCCGGGTTACCTTGGCAGGGGGCGAGTCGCCGCCTACATTGCAGTAGTTACCAAGACGTGAAGCCGCCACGATTTGCAGGCATAAGTCACCCCTCGGGCCCCGCTCGATGGCGGTCAAGGACGCAAGATGAACGCCAATCTGCGCAATTTCGCCCTGTGGGTGATCATTGTCCTGCTGCTGCTTGCGCTGTTCACGCTGTTCCAGAATCCAGGTCAGCATACAACCTCTCAGGACATTTCGTTTTCGCAATTGCTCGGCGAGGTCGATAACGGCCGGGTGCGCGACGTCCTGATCCAAGGTCCCGAAATTCACGGCACTTTCACCGACGGCCGCACCTTCCAGACCTACGCGCCGAACGATCCTGAACTGGTGAAGCGCCTCTACAACAAGGGCGTCTCGATTACGGCGCGGCCGCAGACCGAGAATGTGCCCTGGTTCGTTTCGCTATTGATTTCGTGGCTGCCGTTCGTCGCCCTGATCGGGGTATGGATCTTCCTGTCGCGGCAAATGCAGGG
>DATJYT010000229.1:0-2081 GCA_035499475.1 Xanthobacteraceae bacterium
GGTCCATGGTGGCTTGGTCGACCCTTTTGGCCAATTCCGGGACCGAGAAGTGCTCTTCGATGGCGACAGTACGCATGGCGATTTTCTCCCTCAGCAGAGCGGGGTTGTTGCATCGTTGCGGGCCGCCAGCAAGCCTTGGCACGCGCGACGCATGGCATACTATGCGTCCCCCACAACCCCGCGGAGACAATCGAAATGGAACCGCTGCCGAAAGGCGCCAACTTCGTCCGTGCCAAAACACTTTGGGAAATCGGCCTGCACATCGCCGGCAATCCGGAAACGCCCTACGGCGGCAATCGCGACATGGTCATCACCGTCGGCAGCGGCTCGAGCGCCAGCTTTCGGCCGTGGCTGAAGATGGCCTCGGGTTCGGCGATTCTTGCCGAGGAAGTGGCGAAGGGCGGCGGCCTCGACATGGCCTTCGTCAATCCGTCGGCGCTGCTGACGCAAGCCTATCGGGGCGTCGGCCTGTTCAAGAAGGCGCTGCCGGTGCGCATCGTCGCCTCCTATCCGAGCTGGGACCGCTTCGTGTTCATGGTGCATCCGCGCACCGGCGTCCGCTCGCTCGCCGACATCAAGGCGAAGCGTTATCCGATGCGCATTTCGGTGCGCGAGGACCCGACGCATTCGACGTTGATCCTGATCGACCAGGCCTTTGCGTTGCACGGCTTCGCGCTCAAGGACGTGGAATCATGGGGTGGCAAGCTCGTGCTCTGCGGCGGACCGTCCGACGAGCGGCGCCGCCTTGGGCCCATGGCGCGCGGCGAGATCGACGCCGTGTTCGACGAGGGCATCAAGGTCTGGCTGAACGAGGCGCTGGCCGCGGGCCTCCTCCCGATCGAGCTTGAGAGCAATGAGTTCGACGCCATGGGCAAGCTCGGCTGGCGGCGTGTGCCGCTGCCGAAGGCGCGCTTCCCGGGTCTCGCCAAGGATTTCGAGACGCTCGATTTCAGCGGCTGGCCCATTTACGCCAACGCCTCGTTGCCGGATCAGACGGCCTACGACGTCTGCGCGGCGCTCGCGGCGCGCGCGGCGGAAATTCCGTGGGAGGCCGGCAGCAACGGCACCGCGAAGATGATGGTGAGCGAGACGGTCTGGACTCCCATGGATGTGCCGCTCCATCCCGGGTCCGAGCGGTGGCTGCGGGAGCAGAAATAACGCGATCCGGTTACTGCCGCGGGAACGGAATGAAGCCGTCGCGGTTCGGCATTTTGATCTGCGGCAGCGATGTGGCGTCGATTACGTCGTCGCGGCCGACGATGCCGTTGAGATAAAGCACGTAGGCGGAGACGGCATAGACTTCCTCGTCGCTCAGCGACTTCGGATGATCCCACGGCATGGCGCGGCGCACGTAGTCGAACAGCGTCGTGGCATAGGGCCAATAACTGCCGACCGTCTTCAGCGCCGGCTTGTCTCCGGCGAGCGTGCCGGCGCCGCCTGCGAGCGTATCGTTCGGCTTGCCGGCGCCTTTCTCGCCGTGACAGGCTTGGCACTTCGCAACATAGACGGTCTCGCCTTGCGCTGCCGTGCCGCTTCCCGCCGGCAGTCCCGCGCCGTCGGGCCCAATGCTGATATCCCACGGCGCGAGATCGGCGGGCGAGATCGGCGTTCCGAAATGGGGGGCATCCGCGGCCGACGCTGCGGCGGCGGCAACCAGCGCCGCACAGATCGCGATTGGCTCAAGCCAGCGCATTGTGCACCTCGCCCTGCTGATCGACGCGCCAGCTTGCAATGGCGTTGTAATGATACTGGCCGCGCAAGCCGCGCTCGGCGGCGAATTGCGCCCGCGTTGGCTGCATCATGCCGGTATCGTCGGTGGCGCGGCTTTGCAGCGTCACCGGGCCGCCGTCCCATTGCCATGCCGCGCGAAAGCGCGTCAGCGCCTTGGGCAGCACCGGCTCGTTGAGCACGGCGGGCGCAAAGCTTGCGCCGCCGTCGGCGGAGACCTCGACCGACTTGATCTTGCCGCGGCCCGACCAGGCGAGCCCGGAGATTTCATAGAAGCCCGGCTCGCGCAGCGCGAGACCCGGCGACGGATGGGTGATGAATGACTTCACTTCCATCGGGAACACGAACTGCCA
>DATJYT010000230.1:0-5424 GCA_035499475.1 Xanthobacteraceae bacterium
TCGGAGGACGGCCATGCGTTTCGCGACAAGGAGATGGAACAGGAAATCCAGAAGATGACGCAGTCGCTCGGCGTCGGCGCGCAGTTCGGCGGCAAATATTTCTGCCATGACGTGCGCGTCATCCGCCTGCCGCGCCACGGCGCCTCGCTGCCGATCGGGCTCGGCGTGTCGTGCTCGGCCGACCGCCAGGCGCTCGGCAAGATCACCCGCGACGGCGTGTTCCTCGAAGAGCTCGAGCACAACCCGGCGAAATATCTGCCCGAGGTCGACACTTCGAAGCTCGGCGGCGAGGTGGTCAAGATCGACCTCAACAAGCCGATGAAGGAAATCCTTGCGCAACTCGCCCGCTATCCGATCAAGACGCGGCTGTCGCTGTCGGGCCCGATGATCGTGGCCCGCGATCTCGCTCACGCCAAGCTGCGGGAACGGCTGGAAAAAGGGCAGGGGCTGCCGGACTATTTCAAGAACCATCCGGTCTATTACGCCGGCCCGGCGAAGACGCCGGAAGGCTACGCTTCAGGCGCGTTTGGGCCGACCACGGCGGGCCGTATGGATTCCTTTGTCGAGGATTTCCAGGCCGCCGGCGGCTCCAGGGTGATGCTTGCGAAAGGCAACCGTGCCGCGGCCGTACGCGAGGCCTGCAAGAAGCACGGCGGCTTCTATCTCGCCTCGATCGGCGGCGCGGCGGCAAATCTCGCCGAGCATTGCATCAAGAAGGTCGAGACCGTGGAATATCCCGAGCTCGGCATGGAAGCGATCTGGCGCATCGAAGTGGTCGATTTCCCCGCCTTCATCGTCATCGACGACAAGGGCAACGACTTCTTCAAGGAATTGAATTTGGGGTGAACGAAGCGTTGCGGCGCCGGGCTTTGCGCCGGCCCCGCGCAGGACGCAGAAAGCCCCGGCCGGACCGGCCAGGGCTTTCGATTACAAAACCACCGACTGAACTACTTGAGCGCGCTCGAAACCGACGAGAACGTGGTATTGAGCTGAGAGCCGAGGGCATCAACGGTAGCGATAATGGCCACCGCGATCCCAGCCGCGATGAGGCCATATTCGATGGCCGTCACACCCTTTTCGTCCGACAGAAAACGCGAGAAGAGCGAAGTCATAGGAATCCTCCGTGCTGACCATAGCGCTTGTACAACAGCCGGGTTTTGCGGCGCTTAAGCTCTTCGTTTGAACTTTCACTAAAAATGCCAGCAAAAGAATGACGGGAGCGAGTGGCGATGGCGTCGTCAGCAACAGTTCGCGGACCCCTGGTCTGGCGCGACATGGATCAAAAGGCGCTCGACGACGCCTACGACCAGGACGTTTACGCGCCAAACAGGCCTTTGATCGTCACGCGCCGCATCGCCGCCAGCGAGCGGACGCGAACGATACTCGGCGCGCCGCAGCGCCTGTCCTATGGACCGAGCGAATACGAGCAATTGGACCTATTCCGTACACCGGCCGCTAACGCTCCGGTCAATGTTTTCGTTCACGGCGGCGCGTGGCGCCGGAACAAGGCGGCGGACTACGCATTGCAGGCCGAGCCGCTGGTCCGCGCCGGCGTGCATTGCGTGATCATCGACTTCATCAATGTCGAGCAGTCGGGCGGCGACTTGATGCCGATGTACGAGCAGGTGCGCCGGGCGCTGGCCTGGACCTGGCGCAATGCGTCAGCCTTCGGCGGCGACCGCGAGCGGTTTTATATCTCGGCCCACTCGTCGGGCTCGCACCTTGCGGCCTGCGTGCTGACCGAAGGCTGGCGCGAGGAAGGCCTGCCGCAGGACTTCTGCAAGGGCGCGCTGCTGCTCAGCGGCATGTACGATCTCGAGCCGGTGCCGCTGTCGAAGCGGTCGTCCTACGTCCGCTTCACCGACGCGACGGTGGAGAAGCTCAGCGCGCAGCGGCATCTCGACGGATTGCATACGCCGCTTGTGCTCGCCTACGGCAGCTGCGAGACGCCCGAATTCCAGCGCCAGACGCGGGACTTTTTCGCCGCTGTGCGGGGCCGGGGCAAACCCGCCGAACTCATCGTCGGCGAGGCCTACAACCATTTCGAGCTTTTGGAGACGCTGGCGAATCCCTATGGTCTGACGGGCCGCGCCATGCTGCGGCAAATGAAGTTGGCCTGACTGCGCTCGGCAGCGCGGCGAGGCCACAAAATCGGAGGGAACGCATGAGGGTCGCAAAAGTCGCGTGGATTGGGATCGCCGCCAGCCTGGCAATCTCGGCCGTCGGAGGAATTAGCGCTGCACGTGCGGAGACCGGAACGACGCTGATCACGCTCGGCACGCGCGGTGGTCCCCAGCCGACCAAAGACCGCGCCCAAACCTCCGAGCTTCTGGTTGTCAATGGCACGCTCTATGTGATCGATGCCGGCGACGGCCTCACCCGCCGCATCGTCCAGGCCGGGTACGATTTCCGCAAAGTCGGAAAAATCTTCATCACCCATCCGCACAGCGACCACACCAACGGCCTCGCCACCCAGTTGAACTCGGAATGGGAATATCAGCGCGCCGAGCCGATCGATGTCTATGGCGGCGGCGTCGAGGCGCTGGTCAAAGGCGCGATCGATTATCTGACGCCGAATGCGGATATCCGCTGGGCCGAGGGCAAGAAGCGGCCGATGGCGGATATCTTCCATGGTCACGACGTCGGTCCTGGCATCGTTTATCAGGATGAGAATGTGAAAGTGACCGCGGTCGAGAACACGCATTTCCATTTCGAGCCCGGCACGCCGCCGTACGGCAAGTTTCATTCCTATTCCTATCGGTTCGAGACGCCCGGCCGCGTGGTCTTTTTCACCGGCGACACCGGGCCATCCGATGCCGTGATTGATTTGGCAAAGGGCGCCGATCTCTACGTCACCGAAACGACCTCGCCGGACGACGTGGTCGAACTGTTCAAGAAGAACGGCGCCTGGCAGGCGAAAACGCCGGCTGAGCAGGAAGGTTTCCTGCGCCATATGCACGAAGAGCACGTCACGCCGGATGACGTCGGCAAGATGGCGGCCAAGGCCGGAGTCAAAGCCGTGGTCATGACCCATCTCGGTCCGTCGGTTAATCCCAATGACGACTACCAGCGCTTCATCGACGGAGCGAAAAAATATTATTCCGGCCCTATCACGCTGGCGAAAGACTTGATGAAGTTCTGATTCCGACGCGTTGCCGCGGAGCCGGGTAGAATTCAGCCGGCCTTGCGCCGCTTGTGAGCGTGAGCATGGGCGTGGCCGTGACTGTGGCCCGCGCCGTGCTCGTGGGTATGCGCGCCGTCGGCCGGCAGATAGACCACATGGCCGTGGCGCACGCCGCGTTCCGAGATGATGTGGTCGGCGAATTTCTGCACGTCGGCGCCGCTGCCCTTAAGCACCGTGACCTCCATGCAGCTCTCATGGTCGAGATGCACGTGCAGCGTCGTGTGAGCAAGATCATGACGATGGTGGAAGTCCCGGGTGAGACGCTTCGGCAATTCGCGCGCCTCGTGGTCGTAAAGATAGACCAGGGCCGCAACGCAAGGTCGCGTGCCTCCGACCTCGGTCGCGGCCTGCTGCAAGCCGGAACGGGCCAGATCGCGGATCGCTTCGGAGCGATTGGCGTAGCCGCGCGCCTTCATGAAGCGGTCAAGCTCCCCGTCCAACTCGTCGTCGATGGTAATGGTCACGCGCTGCATCGCAGTCTCCCCGATTGCGGCATGGTCATTCTAGCACGTCGCGAGGCCGGGTGCTGCGCCCGGCGCATGGACAAGCCGCGCAGCGGCCGATAGCTTTTGCATTCAAAGCGCAAGGACGGTGGGCGTAATGACGGAACAATCGCGCAGCGATATCTACGGCAGCCGCGCCCGCATCGGCTATACGTCGCCGCCGCTGACGACCGAGGTCTTTCCCTACGAGTTCTACAAGATCGTGCCCGCGGGCGTTACGCTCGTCGTCACGTCGCTCGCGATCGTCGTGCGCAGCAAGGACGAAGTCGATCATTCCTACGATATCAGCATGCGTGCGGCGCGCGAGATGGCGGCAGCCGGCTGCGACATCGTGATGCTTGGCGGCGTGCCGATCAACCTATCGCGCGGCGCCGCCAATGCGGCGCAGATCATCCGCGACCTTGAAGCCGAACTGAAGGTCAAGGTTTCGACGTCGACCTCGGCGCAGAACGCCGCCGCCAAAGCGCTCGGCTGCAAGAAAGTGGTGGTGTGCCATCCCTACGAGCAGGTCGATACCGCGCGTATCGCCAGCTACCCGGAGCATTTCGGCTGCGAAGTGCTGGGCGCGACCGGCTGGGGCTCGCCGTTCAACCAGATTGGCCGCATCCCGCGACACGCGGCGATCGACATGGGTCGCGCGCTGATGAAAGAGCATCCCGATGCCGATTCGATCCTGTTTCCGTCGCCGCACTGGCCGACGGCGGGCGCGCTCGACGTTTTGGAAAAGGAATTCGGCGTGAATTGCATGTCGGCGCATCAAGCCATCGTCTGGGACGCGCTGCGCCGCTGCGGCGTGAAAGACCGCATCGACGGCTTCGGAAGGCTGTTTCGAGAATTTTGACGGCCCGCTTCGGGTCCGGAGGAAAGCAACGATGAAGACCGGACGTCTTTCAGTCTTCGCGCTGGCCGTCGTCGCGGCGCTGGCCGCGAGGCAGCCCGCGGCGGCGCAGCAGCCGCAGCCCCCAATCGAGTTCAAAGCCGGCATCGCCGACCCGGTGAACACCGTGCTCGCCTGGTACATGGCGCGCGCCGCCGGGCTCTATGCCGCGCAGGGCCTCAAAGTCGAGATCATCAACATGAACGGCGGCAGCAAGGGCGCCGAGGAACTGCAGGCCGGCCGCATCGACGTGATGCATGTCGGCCTGTCGTCGGTAATCCGCGTCAACCAGGCCGGCGGCGACCTGCGCCTGATCGGCTCGCTCTCGAATGTGATCCGCTTCACGTTCTTCTCGGCGCCGAACGTCAAGACCGCGGCCGACCTCAAAGGCGGCGTCATCGGCATCAGCACGTTCGGCTCGGAGAGCGATTCGACCGTGACGCTTGCCTTGCAGAAGCTCGGATTGAAGCGCGATGACGTCACCGTCAAGGAATATGGCGGCGGCACGCGGCGGCTCGCGGCGGTCAAGTCGGGTGAGATCAAGGCGACACCGCTCAACGAGCCGATCGCCTCGATGGCGCGCGAGCAAGGCGTCAATGTGCTGGTCGATCTGGTGCCGGACCAAATTCCCTGGTTGTTCAGCGGCATCACGGTGCGCCACAGCGACGTCGAAGCGCGGCACGATCTGTTGACCCGTTTCCTCAAGGCGACCGCAGAGGGCAATTACATCGCTTTGACCGACGAGAAGCGCGCCAAGGACGTGCTGGCGAAGGAGCTCAAAATCACCAGCCCGAAGGTGCTCGACATCACCTATAACGACTTCAAGCAGCAGTCGCCGCCCAACCTCGATCCGTCGATGC
>DATJYT010000231.1:0-18458 GCA_035499475.1 Xanthobacteraceae bacterium
AGCGCGGCGCCGGCGTGCCGTGCCTGCTCGCGATCCACAAGGATGCGTCCGGTAACGCCCACGATCTCGGCCTGTCCTATGGCGCCGCCATCGGCGGCGGCCGCGCCGGCATCATCGAGACGTGCTTCCGGGAGGAATGCGAGACCGACTTGTTCGGCGAGCAGTCGGTGCTGTGCGGCGGCCTCGTCGAATTGATGAAGGCCGGCTACGAGACCCTGGTCGAGGCCGGCTACGCGCCCGAGATGGCCTATTTCGAGTGCGTGCACGAAGTGAAACTGATCGTCGATCTGATCTACGAGGGCGGCATCGCCACCATGGACTATTCGGTGTCGAATACAGCCGAATACGGCCAGTACGTCTCCGGACCGCGCGTGATCACCGACGAGACGCGCGCCGAGATGAAGCGCATTCTTAACGACATCCAGTCCGGCAAATTCGTCAAGGACTGGATGCTGGAAAACCGGGTCAACCAGACTTCCTTCAAGGCGATGCGGGCCAAGAACGCCGCCCACCCGATCGAACAGGTCGGCGCGAAGCTGCGCGAAATGATGCCGTGGATCAAAGACCGGGCGTTGGTGGACCGCTCGCGAAACTGAGGGCGGAGGCCGCGCCGGCCTTGGCGCATTAGAACCCTCGGGACGTTAACGCCGCGTCCTGATTTGCCTGTGAAAGGCGCGATGCTCCCTTGTCATGACGCATTAAATACAGTTTTATGACAATGCGTCCTGCGCCGGGGGTTTGTTGAGGGTGGGTCATTTCCGGGCATGGGCGCGCTGTCATGCGTGCCGCTTTCCGGTTTTCTCCTAATCGCGTCGCTGCTGCGGCAATCTTCGCCCAGAATAGCCTTTGGCGACGGGCGCTGGTCGTCCTCCCGAACCTCATCGCGCTAGCGATCCTGATCTCGACGGAGGGCAGGTTCGTCGAAGTCGTGGCGTTCCTGTTCGCCTGGGGGATTCTCAACTTCTTCTGGCTGGCGCTGCTTCGCCGTCCTGTCGCCGCCGGCGTGCTGTCGCTGGTGATGATGTCGGTCTTGGTGCTGCTCTCCGATCTTAAATATCACGTGCTGCTGATGTCGGCGAACTTCGTCGACCTGATGATCGTAGACACCGACACCGTCAGTTTTCTGTTCACGATCTTTCCCGCGCTGCGCTGGATGGTGGCGCTGAGCATCGTCGCGCTGGTTCCGATCGTCGTGCTGGCCTGGCGGTTCGACCCATTCCGCGTTCGCCGCTTGACGGCCGCGGCTGCCCTTTTGTCCTGCCTCGCCGGGTTGACGGTGCTCGAGATGAATATCCCGATGCAGCCATCCGAGGGCTTCTACGCCGGAAACGAGGTCTCCCGGTTCGCGCGTTCCGGTGTCGATGCGATCTCGGAATTGATGACGCACGGCCTCATGGAGTCCGATGCTTTTGCCGCCGATCGGCTGCAACCAGTCGGTGATCATGCGTGTCGGCCCGCGGAGAGGCCGCCGCACATCATCCTGATTCACGACGAGTCGAGCTTCGACATTCGCATGGCGCCAGGCATCAAGGTGCCGGAAGGCTACGGCGCTCACTTTCACTCGTTCGACGGCAAGGAACGCAATTTCCTGGTCGAAGGCGCCGGCGGCCCGAGCTGGTACACCGAATATAACGTGCTGGAGGGCCTTTCCGCGCGCTCGTTCGGCCGCTTCTCCTACTTTGTGACGCGGATCGCCGCCGGCCGAGTCGAGCGCGGGTTGCCGGCGGCGCTGCGCCGCTGCGGCTACCGCACCTTCTCGCTTTATCCCGCGCTCGGCGCATTCATGAGCGCGCGCAGCTATCAGACCACGACCGGCGTGCAGCACTTCTTCGATCAGCATGATCTCGGCACCAGCGACATCGAGCCCGATAGTTTCTTCTTTGACGCAGCGGCGAAAATGATCGGCAAGGAACACGCGCGCAGCCCGATGTTCGTGTTCGTTTATCTCGCCGCCAATCACTTTCCGTGGGATTTCCGCTATCGCCCCGGTCTTATGCCGCAGTGGAAGGACTTGGGAAACGTGCCGCCGGTCGATGAATATCTCCGTCGGCAGGCCCTGAGCGCCCAGAATTATTCCGAGTTCCTGGGGCGGCTGAAGCGCGAATTCCCCGACGATTCGTTTTTGATCGTGCGGTTTGGCGACCACCAGCCCGACTTCGCTTCGCATCTGATCCAGCCGGGCCTTGACGATGCGGGCATCGAACGCCGGTTAATGGCCTGGGATCCGCGCTACTTCACCACCTATTATGCAATCGACGCGGTCAATTTCAAACCGGTCGATGTCTCGTCCGCACTCGATACGCTCGAAGGGCCTTACCTGCCGCTGGTGGTGCAGGAAGCGGCGGGTTTGCCGCTCGATCCGTCGTTCGTCGAACAGAAGAAGATCCTCTCCCGCTGCAACGGTCTGTTCTACGGCTGCGCCAACGGCGCGGAAGCGCGCCATTTCAACCGTATGCTGATCGATGCCGGGTTCATCAAAAATCTTTGAGGATTGCACCGTCGGGATCGGGCAAACGCGACGCGTCGCAGCCGCCTTGATCTGAAAATTGCGGCGGTTACACTCGCCACGCTGCCACAATGAAACGAGGGAGGAGTAACGATGCTCGCGAAACGACACCTATTCATCGCCGCCGCTGTCACCATGGCCTTCGGCTTCGCCGCCACCGCCGCCGACGCCGCGGGACTTTTCACTCTGCAATCGAAGACATTTCAAGACGGCAAAATCATGCCGAAGAAGATGGCCAACGCCAATCCGAGCGGCAAAGCTCCGAACTGCGTCGGCGAAAACGTCTCGCCGGAACTGTCCTGGAGCAACGTGCCGGATGGCACCAAGAGCCTTGTCCTGTTGATGTTCGATCCCGAGGGCCGCGCACCATTCGGCGTCAGTCACTGGGTCGCCTATGGCATCGATCCCAGCAAGGTCACCGGCTTTGCCGAGGGCGCCGCCAGCAAAGACTCCAGCGAATATGTCGGAGGCAAAAGCCTGATGGGCGTTGGGCATTATTCGGGTCCGTGCACGCCTCCGGGCCAGACCGCGCACCATTATACGTTTACGCTCATCGCGACCGATTTCGCACCGGATGAACTGCCGGCCGGTCTGACGCGAGAGGACTTGACGGCCAAGTTCGGCGCGCCGCCGTCGCCGCACGTGAAGGGCGTGTCCGGCCTGATCGGATTGTTCGTCAATCCATGGCACGACTAGATGTGGCGGTACGGTCGTTCAGCGATCGATCGTCACTTAGGACTGCAATTGCGCCCCGCTTCGGCGGGGCGCGACGTTTTTGATCACAGACGATTGCGGCGATGCCACAGGGAAAGCGATGGCCGCAAACGCAATTGAAATCGTCGAAATCGAGCGAGCCGAGATCGTGCTCGAACCGTGGCAATGGCCGTTCGCGGTTGAAAGGCATGCGGCCATCGCGCGCCATTTTGTCGCTCTGCAGCAAAAGCATTCCGGGGTGTGGAACGGTCGTGTGCTGCTGATGCACCGCTTTGCGATCGGTGAAGGCCGGCTCCACGGCGCCTGTTTTGAGACCGACTACGCTAGTTTTTGCGCTTGGCGGGATTGGGATTTTCCCGATCCAGCAGTCGCGAATGTGTTCGCGGCGGCGGCGTTGCGGAGCGCCGACGGCGCGTGGCTGCTGGGCGAAATGGGGAGCAGCACCGCGAACGGGGGACGCATCTATTTTCCCTGCGGCACGCCGGAGCCGGCCGATATCGCCGCCGACGGCACGCTTGATCTCGCCGGCAGTGTGCGTCGCGAATTCGCGGAGGAAACCGGCATCGACATCAGCGAACTCAAGGCCGTGTCGGGCTGGAGCGTGGTGATCGACC
This sequence comes from Xanthobacteraceae bacterium, assembly GCA_035499475.1. GTDB lineage: Bacteria > Pseudomonadota > Alphaproteobacteria > Rhizobiales > Xanthobacteraceae > BOG-931. The sequence goes on from DATJYT010000231.1 coordinate 3,835, forward strand.
GCTGCTATGTCGCGCTGATCAAGCGCCTTACCTCGCCGCTGAACGCCGATGAACTTTTCGCGCGGGTCAAGCGTTTTCTTGAAGGCGAGCGGCAGCCCGAGCTTAGCGCCATCCGCATGGCGCGCAATCACGCCGATCTGGATGCGCGGATGCCGAATTTCATTGTTGCGTTTCTGGAACGGGAGTGGCGGCAATGAACCGCGAGAGGACCGAATGAAACTTGCCAAGGCCGTCAAACGATGCCGCGTCGACAAGCCGAAGCACTTCCGCTTCGCCGGCCGCGACCCGGCGGAGCATTTCGGTCTTGCGACCGATATGGAGGACGTCAAGCCGCTGCTGGCCGACAGCATCAATCGCCTCGAGGATTTGCAGGAGCGTCTTTATGCCAACGGCCGATGGGCGGTGCTGATCGTGCTTCAAGGCATCGATGCGGCCGGCAAGGACGGCGTGATCAAGCACGTGATGTCGGGCCTTAATCCGCAGGGCTGCATGGTGCATTCGTTCAAGGCGCCGAGCGTGGCCGAGCTCGCGCACGATTTCCTCTGGCGCGCCGCCAACGCGCTGCCCGAACGCGGACAGATCGGCATTTTCAATCGCTCCCACTACGAAGAAGTCCTGGTGGTGCGCGTGCATCCGGAAATGCTCAACAAGGAGAAACTGCCGCCGGACTCGGGCAAGAATATCTGGAAACATCGTTTTGAAGAAATTTGCGCTTTCGAGCGGCATCTCGTGCGCAACGGCACGCTGGTGCTCAAATTTCATTTGCGCATCTCCAAGGAGGAGCAGCGCAAACGCTTTCTCGCGCGCCTCCAACAGCCACATAAGCGCTGGAAGTTTTCCAAGAACGATCTTGCCGAGCGCGCGCGCTGGAACGACTATATGGCGGCCTTCGAAACCATGATCCGGCAAACTTCGACGGACGAAGCGCCGTGGTATGTCGTCCCCGCCGACCATAAACACATCGCTTGGCTCGTCGTCTCGGAAGCGATCATCGAGGCGCTCGAAGGGCTCAATCTCGACTTTCCGAGGGTGACCGGCAAGGCACTCGACGAGATCAAGGACTGCGAGCGCGCGCTCAGGGCGCATGGACCCGCAGCGGCGGGGAAGAAATCACGGCGGTGATGACGGTCCATCGAGCAGCCAAGAGCGCGCAACGCCGTGCCGAGCATTTTCTCCCGATCAGGCGACATGATCAGCCTCGGCCCAGGTGAAACAACAAATGTTCCGATTGGTCGCCGTTTTGCGGTGCGAGGTTTGCCGCCGCTACGGCCGTCTTGCGCCGGCGGTCGGTCTTCCGATAGAAGACTAATGCCCGGCGCGAGGTTAACGCGGAATTCACCTTGGTTCGCGACCTTAGGTGCGTGATTTGTGGGCATGACGAGGGCGATGGAAATGCCGACGCGCCGCAATATTCGCGCGATGACCCGACAGGCCGGAACGGCCGGGATCGGCGTTGCCCTCGTTCTCGACGGGCTGCTGCTTAGCGCCCCCTGAGGGCCGGCTGGGCGTTTGCGCCTGGGCACTCAGGGGACAGCCGAAGCGAAGCACCCCACGAGCGCCCGGACCGCCTGAGCGGCGGGGCGCGCAGACCAGAAGGATCTTTCATCATGACCACGCCAGCGAAGTCCGAGAAGGACCGCGTCGTCATCTTCGACACCACCTTGCGCGACGGCGAGCAATGCCCCGGCGCCACCATGACGCACGAGGAAAAGCTCGAAGTCGCCGAGCTCCTCGACCAGATGGGCGTCGACATCATCGAAGCCGGTTTTCCGATTGCCTCGGAAGGCGACTTCGCCGCCGTCAACGAGATCGCCAAGCGCACCAAGAATGCCGTCGTCTGCGGCCTCGCCCGCGCCGGCTTCAAGGACATCGACCGCGCCGGCGAGGCGATCAAGCCAGCCCGACAATCGCGCATCCACACCTTCATCTCCACCTCGCCGGTGCACATGAAGTGGAAGCTCCAGCTCGAGCCGGAGAAGGTCTACGAGATGGTGATCGCGTCGGTGACGCGCGCGCGCAACTACACCGACAATGTCGAGTGGTCCTGCGAGGACGGCACTCGCACCGAGCACGACTTTCTTTGCCGCTGCATCGAAGCGGCGATCAAGGCCGGCGCCACCACCATCAATATTCCGGACACTGTCGGCTACACGGTCCCGGAAGAGTATTTCGCGCTCATCAAGATGGTGCGCGAGCGCGTGCCCAACTCCGACCAGGCGCGCTTCTCGGTGCATTGCCATGACGATCTCGGCATGGCTGTGGCGAATTCGCTCGCCGGCGTGCGCGCCGGCGCCCGGCAGATCGAATGCACCATCAACGGCATCGGCGAGCGCGCCGGCAATGCCTCGCTCGAAGAGGTCGTGATGGCGATGCGGGTGCGCAACGACGTGATGCCGTTCTGGACCGGCGTCGACGCGACCATGCTGACGCGAGCCTCGAAGCTCGTCTCGGCCGTCACCTCTTTCCCGGTGCAATACAACAAGGCGATCGTCGGACGGAACGCCTTCGCGCATGAGAGCGGCATCCATCAGGACGGCATGCTCAAGCACACCCAGACCTATGAGATCATGCAGCCCGCCGATGTCGGCGTGAAGCAGACCTCGCTGGTCATGGGCAAACATTCCGGCCGGCATGCCTTCATGCACAAGCTCGAAGAGCTGGGTTATCAGCTTGCCGGCAACCAGCTGGAGGATGCCTTCGTGCGATTCAAGGCGTTGGCCGATCGCAAGAAACACGTCTACGACGAAGATATCGAGGCCTTGGTCGACGAGGAGATCGCGACCGCGCAGGATCACATCAAGCTGGTCTCGCTTTCCATCATTGCCGGCACGCGCGGACCTCAGCGCGCCACCATGAAGCTCGACGTCAACGGCAAGATGATGCTCGAAGAATGCGACGGCAACGGCCCAGTCGATGCCACCTTCAACTGCATCAAGGCCATGGTGCCGCACGAGGCCAAGCTCGAACTTTACCAGGTGCACGCCGTCACCGAAGGCACCGACGCGCAGGCCGAAGTTTCCGTCCGCCTGTCGGAAAACGGGCGGGCCGTGACCGCCAAGGGCGCCGACCCCGACACGCTGGTGGCTTCGGCCAAGGCTTACCTCGCCGCCCTCAACAAGCTCGTGGCGCGGAGATTGCGTGGCAAGCCGGAAGAGCGGCGGATCCATTCCACCGACGTCGGCTAAATTGCAGGCAGCCGCTCCGCTGCCGGAGCGGCTGCAATTGCGCTCCGATCAATCAGCGATCGCGAAGGCCCGTAGGCCGTGAAAAATCCGCGCCAGCGGAACTTTTCGACAGTTCCGCGCGTTAATGCCAACCCCATCCTGTGATGACGTTGCACCGGATGCCTCAATTGTCGTCGTTCGAGTCATCGCAAAGCGGCTCTACTTTCTCGGTATCCTCCGTCTCAAGGCGCTCGCGCGAAACGCGAGAGTGCGCGCGGTCTGCCACGGTTGAGACAGATGTTCCTGCGCGTCTCGATGCGCTGCCATGGGGTCGATTCCACAGTCTCGTGGTCGCGGCCCTCGGAGCCTGCTGGATCTTGGACGGATTGGAAGTCACATTGACCGGCTCACTGTCCGGCGTGCTCAAGGAAAGTGTCGGTCTTGGCCTGAGCAACGCTGAAATCGGCCTTGCCGGCAGCGCCTACCTTGCCGGCGCTATTCTGGGTTCGATCGTGTTCGGCTGGCTGACAGATCGGGTCGGGCGCAGAAAGCTGTTCTTTCTGACCCTGAGCGTCTATCTCACCGCCACGGCGGCGACGGCCATGTCGTGGAATTTCTGGAGCTTTGCGGCGTTTCGCGCCGTCACGGGCGCCGGTATCGGCGGCGAATACGCTGCGATCAATTCGACCGTCCAGGAATTGATACCCGCACGCATGCGCGGCTGGACTGATCTGCTCATCAACGGCAGCTTTTGGATCGGCGCGGCGTTGGGCGCACTCGGATCGATCGTGCTGCTCGACGGCGGATTGGTCAGTGTCGCAATTGGCTGGCGGCTCGCTTTCTTCATCGGCGCGGCTTTGGGGCTGATCATTCTCGTCATGCGCCGATGGCTTCCCGAAAGCCCGCGCTGGCTGATGACGCACGGACAGGTGCAAGCCGCCGAGGCAATCGTCGCCGGCATCGAGCGACGCTGCGGCGAAGAGTGCGGCGCGGGTGCGATATTGCCGCGCATCAGGCTGCTCAACAGAACCCATACGCCGCTTATTGAAGTCGCGAGAGCGCTGTTTGGCACTTACCGGCAGCGAACGCTGGTGGGATTGAGCCTGATGGCAGCGCAAGCGTTTTTCTACAACGCGATCTTTTTCACCTACGCGCTCATCCTGACCGACTTCTACGGCGTGCCGGGGCCGAATGTCGGCTGGTACATCCTGCCATTCGCAGCCGGAAATTTTTTTGGGCCGCTCCTGCTCGGACGGCTCTTCGATGTGCTCGGCCGCAAAATCATGATCGGATCGACCTACGCGATATCGGGCCTGCTGCTCGCCGCCAATGGTTATCTGTTTAGCCATGGCCATCTTTCGGCACAGTCGCAGACCGCGGTGTGGATGGTGATCTTCTTCTTCGCATCGGCTGCTGCGAGCTCGGCCTATCTGACTGTCAGCGAGACCTTTCCTCTCGAAGTGCGCGCACTCGCCATTGCGCTGTTTTATGCGATCGGGACTGCAGTCGGCGGCGTCGCCGGCCCATGGCTGTTCGGCCAGCTCATCGAGAGCGGTGCGCGTTCAAGCGTCGCCCATGGTTACTTCCTCGGCTCGATCCTGATGATTGCCGCTTCCTTGATCGAGTGGCGCTGGGGCGTCGAAGCGGCGCGAAAACCGCTGGAGATCGTCGCCCGCCCCCTAGCGCTTTATTGACCGAGACCAAACATATTTTTTGCACATCCCACCGATACTGATCAGGACCAGCCATGACTGACCTCAAATCGTCGCTAATTCCGTCGTTCGAGGATTTGGCGATCCTGCTCGACATCGATGGGACGATTCTCGATATCGCTCCGACCCCGCAGACCGTTTCGGTGCCGGATTCGCTGCGGCACACCCTGCAACGACTGAGTTCGTTGACTGCAGGCGCCTTGGCGCTGGTTAGCGGGCGTTCGCTGACGGACCTCGACCGGCTGTTCGCGCCGTTGCGACTTCCGGCGGTCGCCGGTCACGGTGCGGAACTCCGCCAGATTCCGGGCGCAGTGTCCAATGAGCGGCGCCCCGTGACGCTCGATTCGTCGATCAAGAAAAAACTCGCGTCAATTGCTGAGACTGGAAGCGGCATTATCCTTGAAGACAAGGGTTATGCATTGGCATTGCACTACCGCCAAGCAACGGAAAAAGGAGACCTCATACGCCAAAGTGTCGCCAGGATATGCGCCGGCCGGCCGGATATCGAAGTGCTTCCCGGCAAGTGCGTGGTGGAAATCAAGCAGACTGGCTTCAACAAGGCGACTGGCGTGCGCAGCCTGATGACTTGTCCGCCTTTCGCCGGCCGGCGTCCTATCTTCATTGGCGACGACACCACCGACGAGTATGCTTTTGAAGTCATGCCGGAATTCAACGGTCTCGCATTTTCCGTCGGCAATGCCGTGCGTGGCGTCGACGGACATTTCGAGGGGCCTGCGGCGGTGCGCGATTGGCTCGCGAGCATCGCCGGGATGAAAGAAGCCGCCGCGCAATGACGGATCACGGGCTTGATCTGGCGGTCATCGGTAACGGCCGCACCGCCGCGCTCGTCGATCCAACGGCGCGCATCGTATGGTGGTGTTTCCCCGGTTACGACGGCGACCCGATCTTCTGCCGCCTGCTCGCGGGCGACGAAGACAAGGGCTTCTCCGACGTGGTGTTGGAGGATGCAGTCGATTTTCAGTCCGAGTATTTGCGCAACACCGCAGTCGTGTCGACGGTCATTACCGATCGACGCGGCGCTTCGATCCGCGTGACCGATTTTGCGCCGCGCTTCCGGCAGTACGGCCGAATCTTCCGGCCGCCACAACTGTTCCGTATCGTCGAGCCGATTGCCGGGCTGCCGCGCATCACCGTGCGGGTGCGGCCGGCGCGCGATTATGGCCAGCCGTACCGTCAATATTCGGTCGGCAGCAATCACATTCGCTATGTCGACGGCGATGCCGTCATTCGCGTCACCACCGATGCGCCGCTCTCGCTCATCGTGCGGGAAACGCCGTTCGTATTGACGCGTCCCATCCATCTTATCGTCGGTCCGGACGAACCGTTCACCGGCGAGATCATCACGACGTGCCGCGAGTTCGCGGATCGCACGCGCGATTACTGGATGGACTGGGTGCGCAGCCTGTCGATCTCCTATGACTGGCAGGAAGCGATCATCCGCGCCGCGATCACTCTTAAGCTCAGCACATTCGAGGAAACCGGCGGCGTGATTGCCGCGCACACGACATCGATTCCGGAATCGCCCGGCTCCGGCCGAACCTGGGATTATCGCTATTGCTGGCTGCGTGACGCCTATTTCGTCGTCAAGGCGCTCAACCGCATCGGCGCGACGCAAACTATGGAGGACTTCATCACCTTCACGCTCGGCATCGCCGCCAACCCGGACGAGGCGTTGCGGCCGGTGTACAGCGTTGTGCCGACGAAATCGCTGGAGGAGCGCATTGCGCCGGATTTGCGCGGCTACCGTGGCGACGGTCCGGTTCGCATCGGCAATGCTGCCGCGAACCAGGAGCAGAACGACACCTATGGCAGCATCATCCTCGCCGCAATGCCGATGTTCTTTGATCGCCGCTTGCCACGTCCGGGCGACGAGGATTTGTTCCGGCTGCTGGAGACGCTCGGCGTGCGCGCAGCCAAGCTCGCGCAGGCACCGGATGCCGGCATCTGGGAATATCGCGGGCGGCAACGCATTCACACGCACTCGGTGGCGATGTGCTGGGCCGGCTGCCACCGGCTTGCCGCGATTGCGTCGCGGATCGGGCTCGCCGACCGCGCCAACCACTGGAACACCGTCGCGGATCCGATCCTGGCCGACTTTCTCGCACACGCATGGAATGAGAAACGCGGCGCCTTCACGGCTGCCTACGGGTCCGATGATCTCGACGCCAGCGTGCTGCTGCTTCCCGATCTTGGCATCATCGAGGCCGACGATCCGCGATTCGTAAGCACCGTCAATGCCATGGAACGCGACCTGCTGCGCGAAAAGCACGTCATGCGCTATACCAGTTCGGACGATTTCGGGCTGCCGGTGACGGCGTTTCTCATATGCCGCTTTTGGTTGATCGACGCCTGGTGGTCGCTCGGCCGCCGCGAAGAAGCCAAGGAATTGTTTGAGGACGCACTGCGACATCGCAACAGGTACGGGCTGCTGTCCGAAGACGTTGATCCGGTGTCCGGCGTCTTGTGGGGAAACTTTCCGCAGACTTATTCGATGGCGGGATTGATCCTGACCGCGATGCGGTTGTCGCGGAGTTGGGAAGACCGCTATTGGCGGTGAGTTGTATCGGCCGTCGCCAATGGCGTCAGGCCGGATCGGCGGTTGCCGCGAGTGCCGGTTCGGGCAGTTGCGCTCTCTGGTCGACAGGCTTGCTCTCGCGCGTGAGATTAAACGCGCTGTTGACCAGCGCCACGTGGGTGAAGGCTTGCGGAAAATTTCCGACCAGGCGCTTGTTGATGGGATCGTATTCTTCGCTGAGCAGGCCGACGTCGTTGCACAAATCGACGAGGCGCTTGAATAGATCCTCGGCCTTGCGGCGGCGGTTCTGCAGGAGATAGACATCGACCAGCCAGAAGCTGCACGCCAGAAACACGCCCTCGCCGGGCGGCAAGCCGTCGGTAGCCTCTTCCGTAACGTAGCGCCTGACAAAGCCGTCGACTAAGAGCTCGCGTTCGATCGCCTTGATGGTGCCTTCGATGCGTGGGTCGTTGACCGGAAGAAAGCCGACGCACGGCAACAGCAGCAAGCTGGCGTCGAGCTTCTTCGACCCATAGGAGCGGACGAAACTGCCCACCTCGGCATCAAAGCCATTCGTGCACACATCATCGTGGATCTGATCGCGCAGCTCACGCCATTGATCGACGGGTCCTTCGAGACCGAACACTTCGGCGCTCTTGATGACGCGATCGACCGCGACCCAGGCCATGACTTTCGAATAGATGAAATGTTGCGGCGCGCTGCGGACCTCCCAGATGCCGTGATCGGGCTCTCTCCAGAGCTTGGCGAGGTGATCGATCAGCAACAATTGCAGGTTCCACGCTGATTCGTTCGTCACCAGGCCGCCGCGCCGTGCCTGATGATTGGCGTCCATCACTTCGCCGTAGACGTCGAGTTGCAACTGTCCATGTGCGGCATTGCCCACCCTTACTGGCTGCGAGTTTTCGTAGCCCGGCAGCCATGGCACGCTCCACTCGGTCAGGATGCGCTCGCCGCCGATGCCGTACATGATCTGGACCTGCTCGGGGCTGCCGGCGACCGCACGCAGCGACCATTCCCGCCATGCCTGCGCTTCTTCGTAGTATCCGGCGTGCATCAACGCGACCAGGGTCAGCGTCGTGTCGCGCAGCCAGCAATAGCGGTAGTCCCAGTTGCGCTCACCGCCGAGCCGCTCCGGCAGCGACGTGGTTGGCGCCGCGACCATGCCGCCGGTGTGGCGATAGGTCAGCGCCTTGAGCGTGATCAGCGAGCGAACGACGAGGTCGGACCAGGGGCCGGCGTGGCGGCATTGCGACGCCCACTGGGTCCAGAACTCCTCGGTCGCCGCCAGCGCCGCCTTGGGATCGATCGGGTCCGGCGGCGGCCGATGCGACGGCGAGTAATACATGACAAAGGGAATCGTCTCGCCGGCGTCGACGACAAAGTCACCGACCGTCGTCAGATTCTCGCCTTTGAGGTGAACCGGCGTGCGCAAGAGTGTCATGTCAGGCCCGGCAATCGCCCGGAGCGTGCCGTCCTCGAGGCGCGTGACCCAGGGCACAATCAGTCCGAAGCCGAACCGCAGCAAAAGCTCGCAGCGCATGGACACCCGGCCGCTTTCACCGACCACGAGGCGCACAATGCAAGATCGGCCGTCGCGGCGTGGCATGAAATCGACGAGCGTTACGGCGCCCGCGTCGGTCTCGAAGCGTGTTTCGAGGATCAGTGTGTTGGGGCGGTAGCGGCGGGAGATGCGAATGTTTTCATCACGCGGCGATATGAGCCATCGTCCGTGCTCGCGCGAGCCCAAAAGGGCGGCAAAGCAGGCGTGCGAGTCGAAGCGCGGCCAGCACAACCAATCGATCGAGCCGTCGCGATTGACCAGTGCCGCGGTCTCACGATCGCCGATCATTGCGTAGTCTTCGATCCGGCCGCCCATCCAATTCACAGAGAAAAATCTATGACGACTTTGATATCGCCCGGCCGGCGCCGCAAAGCCTCCGGCCAATCCCGCAGCGGAACGCGACGCGTAATCAGCTTGCCGAGCCAGGATCGGTCGGCGCGGAGCAGTGCCTGGGCGGCGGCCTCATAGTGCCGGCGGTTGGCGTTGACGCTGCCGAAGACCGTGTCGTTATCGAGCACCAGCGTGTGATTGATCGATCCGATATCGAGCTTGAATTCATGTCCGGCGCTGGTGACGCTGACGAGGCAGGTGACGCCGGTGGGCGCCGTGTGGCCGAGAATGTCCGCGATCAAAGCCGGTGCACCGGTGCATTCCATCAAGACATCGGGCTTCAGGCGGTCGACCACCTCGATGCCGCCGGCGTGATAGGTCGCGCCGAGTTCGCGCACGAGGCCGTCCTTCTTGTCGTCGCAGTGATGGTCGAGCATATGGACGTCGAGGCCGCGTTGCATGCCCATCAGCGCGGCCAGCAGCCCAATCGGCCCCGGGCCGGTCACCAAGAGAGTTTTCGGCGTCCAGGCCTTGGAGCGGTTGCCGATGTATTCGGTGTGCTCCCATGCCTTGGCCAGGATGCTCGCCGGCTCGAGCAGGACGCCGAGCATTCCCAGAGCCGGCTCGAGCCTGATGGTGAATTCGGGCTCGAGGCGAAATCGTTCGGCGCCGTAACCGTTGCGAGCCTTGATGCCGCGCTCGGTGTATTCGCCGTTGCGGCACATATCCCATTCGCCCGCGGCGCAAGCCGGGCAGGGCACCGGATCTGGCCGGCGGACAATGCCGACGACAAGATCGCCGGGTTTCAATCCGCAACCGGAGGGCGCCTCTTCGACGGTGCCGAGCGACTCATGACCGAGAATCAACCGCTGCTGCCCGGGAGGCGCCGCCCCATATTCGCCCGCGACGATATCGCGGTCGGTGCCGCAAATGCCGAGCGCGATACTGCGCACGAGCACGCTGCCGTCCGACGGCGGCGGTTCCGGTACTTCGTCTATCCGCGCTGAATTGGGATTTCCCGGCACCACCGTCAGTGCACGCATGCGCCTTATCCGGCTCGGTTGTTTGAGCGTGCGCAAGCACGTTCGCGACCCCCGACAATTGAACGGAAAGCGCCGGCAATAGTTCCATCATCGGGAACTGCGGCGCGGGCCGCAGTGTTGCCGCAAAAAGGCCTGTTCAATGGAAGCGATCGGGCGAAAGCATTGGGCCATCGCGGAAGGCTATATTCCGTCGCAAAGCTCCTTCACCGATCCGGCGCTTGTCTCGCACGAGACCGCCTGCATCCTGAATGCCGGCGGCGCGGATGCTCACGTGGCGATTACGATCTTCTTTGCCGATCGTGCGCCGGTCGGGCCCTATCGCGTGACGGTGCCGGCAAGGCGGACTTTGCACTTACGATTCAATGATCTCCGCGATCCTGTTCCCATTCCACGCGACACGGAATACGCGTCGGTGTTCGAATCGGATCAACCCGTCATTATCCAACACACTCGGCTTGATTCGCGGCGCGCGGAAATCAGCCTGTTCTCGACAACTGCGTTTGCCGACGGTGATTGACGCTTAAAGACGCATTTCGATGAGAAATTGCCGCACTGCGCAGCGTGCTGCCATGGGAACAAAACGGGATGAATGGCCGTTAATGCTGCGTCGCGCAATGGAGGGACTGCCAATGAGTCTCGTTGTCGTGTCGAACCGGGTGGCTCGGACGCAATCAAGCGAGCCGATGACCGGTGGCCTCGCTTCCGCACTTCTGCCTGTCGTTCGTGACACGGGTGCCATCTGGATCGGTTCGAGCGGCCGCGTCCGTGACGACTCGCACAAGGAATCGTTCGCCGAGATCGAAGCGCTCGGCGCCGGCGCCGTCGCCACCGTCGATATGCCGGCGACGCATTATCGCGGCTATTACGAAGGGTTCGCCAATTCGGCACTGTGGCCGGCCCTGCACTCGCGCCCGGACCTCATTCGCGTGACCGAAGAAGACTACAAGTCATATCGGGCAATCAACGCATTCATGGCGAGGGCATTGCTGCGTTTCGCGCAACCCGAAACCACTTATTGGGTGCAGGATTATCACTTCCTGACGCTTGCCGTTGAACTACGCAAGCTTGGCATCAATCAGCCGACAGGCTTTTTCCTGCACACGCCGTGGAGCGGCCGCACCACCATGCTGAGCGTGCCGCACCATCGCGAGCTTTTTCCGGCGATGCTGGCCTACGATCTTATTGGCTTCCAGACCGACGACGATCGTCAGAATTTCGAGGAATATCTCAGGCACGAGCTCGGCCTTTCCGTGCTCAATGGCATCGTCGCTTCGGAATTCGGCCGCACCCGGCTCGCGACTTTCCCGATCGGCATCGATGTTGACGACTTCGCGGCGCGTGCGCTGAGAGCTTCCACCCGGCCCGATGTGTCGCGGTTGCGCACGAGCTTGCAAGGAAAGCTTGCGCTCGGCGTCGACCGGCTGGATTACTCGAAGGGGATCACCAATCGCATGCAGGCCTTCGATAAGGTGCTGCAGGCCGAGCCCGGCTGGGCGCGCCGGATTTCGCTGCTCCAGATCGCAGTTCCGTCGCGCGGGCGCATTCCGGCCTACGGCGAGCTGAAGAAAGAGATCGCAACGCTGGTCGGCGAGATCAACGGCCGGCACGCCGATGTCGACTGGGCGCCGATCCGTTATTTGAACAAGAGTTTCGCGCAGTCCACGCTGGCTGGCTTCTACCGCCTTGCCCACATCGGGCTCGTGACGCCGTTGTACGACGGCATGAATCTCGTCGCCAAGGAATATGTCGCGGCACAAGATGCTGCGGATCCGGGCGTTCTGATCCTGTCGGAATTTGCCGGTGCAGCAAAGGAGCTCGATGCCGCGCTCCTGGTCAATCCTCACGACATCGACAGCATGTCGCAAAACATCTCTCGCGCCATCGTGATGTCGGCCGACGAGCGTCGCGCGCGCTGGGAATCGATGAATGCAAAAATAAGAAAGCGTCCTGTCCAGGCTTGGTTTGCAGACTTCGTTTCGGCACTTGGACAGGTTCGTCGCGGCGCTCAGCGTCCGGCGGCCGCGAGCGTGTCGCGATTACCGGTGCCCTTTAGCCGCGACAAGAGGAGCACCGCGATCACCGGCTAGCTGGCTCCTTCGACGGCTGTCCCAGAGACTTTTCGCGCTGTGCTGGGCTCGTGGATTGGACCACAGTCCAATAGCCGCGAGGTCAATCTCGACAAGAATCCTTCTGCGCACGATAGGCGTACGTGTTCCGGAGGATTTCCGTCATGCAACTTGTCAAAGCACTGCTTGTCCTTGCCGTGATTATCGAATTTGTCGGACCCGGCAACGCGGGAGCATTGTTGGTCGGAAGCGCTCCCGCTGAAGCGACACCTGTTCCGACCGGCAATCCTGCGGTGAGCAAGAGCCGGCAAGGAAAGCCGCAGGTCGTGGTTCAGGCGTGCAAGCCATCAGGTGAAAATTGCACGTGGCCGAGCGAATGCTGTTCGGGCGGATGCGCACCGGGCGGATTTGGCGGCCAACCGAAGTGCGAATAGGCCGGATCGATCCGGAAAGCCGCCGACCTTGTCGCTTGCAGCGTGGAACCGTTCGGGCACGTCAAGCAGCCTGCCGACTGAGTCGGCCGATTTCTTGTTCGACCAGCCAGCGATAGACGCCCTCGCCGCGCATGAGCTGATCCGGCGGCCCGTCCTGGACGATCGCGCCGGACTGCAAAACGATGATGCGGTCGAAATCGCGCACGGTGGAGAGACGGTGCGCAATCGCGATGACGGTGCGCCCACGCATGAGACGGCCAAGCGCTTCGCGGATGGCCTCTTCGGATTCGCTGTCGAGTGCCGAAGTCGCTTCATCGAGCAGGAGCAGCGGCGCATCCTTGAGAAATGCGCGGGCGATGGCGATACGCTGGCGCTGGCCGCCCGACAGCTTCACGCCGCGCTCGCCGACAAGCGTTTCCAAGCCTTTGGGTAGATCGGCGATGAAATCCAGCGCCCTGGCCGCGTGGGCGGCATTGAACACCTCATCGTCAGTCGCGTCCGGCCTGCCGTAACGGATATTCTCCAAGACCGTGCGCTGGAACATCGACACGTCCTGCGGCACCACCGCGATGGCGGCGCGCAGGCTTTCCTGCGTCACCATGGCAATGTCTTGATTGTCGATCAAAATGCGGCCGGTCTGCAGATCGTAGAAGCGCTGCAGCAGCGCGAAAACGGTCGACTTGCCGCCGCCGGAATGACCGACGAGGCCGACGCGCTCGCCGGGGCTTAGCCTGAAGCTCAGATTCTTGAACAGGCGTCCGCCGTCCGGATAGCCGAAATCGACAGTCTCGAAGGTCACGCTGGCGCCGCGCTTGACGAGCGGTTCCGCGGTCGGATGGTCGCGCAGCTCATGGGGCAAGAGGAGGGTGCCAAGGGCCTCCGACAGCCGCGCCACGTGTTGGGTAATGCCCACCAATGCCACGGCGAGGTCGCGGGTCGCGCTCAGCACCGATATGCCGAGCGTGCAGGCCATCACCACGTCGCCCGTGGTGATGGCGCGGTCCTGCCACAGCGCAATCGCCCAGGCGAGTAGTCCAAGTGTCATGATGATCGTCACGGCGGCGTGGAAGATTCGCAGCTTTTCGAGATAGAACAGGCTGCGGCGCCACGCTTTCATTTCGCGATCGAGCGTGGCGTCGAAGCGGCTGTGCTCCCGGCCCAGCCCGCAAAACGCCCGCACCAGAGGCATATTGGTGATGACGTCGACCAGTTCGCCGTCGACCGCGGCGCTCTTGTCGGCGAAGTCATGATGCAACGGCCGCCCCGCAGCGGCCCAGCGGAACATGATGGTGACGACGATGGCAGCGGCGGCGGCGAGGCTCGCCGCCATCGGCAGGCTGACGGATGTGACGAAGCCGATTGCGGCGATAGTCGCGACGCATGGCGGCAGCACGTTCCATACGAACATGTTCTCGGTCATAAACACCGCGTTCGAAGTGGCGGTGACGCGGCTCGTCAGCATCCCGGGCATGCGATCGGCGAAGAAGCGCGGCGAATGTCCGGACAGGTGGCGAAACAGATCGCGGCGAAGATCGCCGGTGACGCCCACGAATGTGAAATTCGCAACCCAGCTCGCCAGCCGCCACGACAGGTTGTCGGCAGCGATCAGTGCCACGAGCAGGAGAAACGCGGTCCAGACCACGGCGCTGATCCGGTTGTCCGACAGGGCATCGACGAGAAACTTCACGCCATATTGCGTGCTGACCGAGCAGCCGACGGCCGCCAGCACCGCGGCGAGAATGACGGCGTGGGAGCCC
>DATJYT010000232.1:0-3042 GCA_035499475.1 Xanthobacteraceae bacterium
TATTATTCGGTCGGCGCCATGGGCCAGGGTTCGTCCCACGCGCTCGGCATCGCGCTTGCCATGCCGAGCCACAAGGTGATCGTGCTCGACGGCGACGGCAGCCTGTTGATGAATCTCGGGAGCTTGGTCACGGTCGCCGCGGCGGCGCCGCCGAACTATTATCACTTCGTCTGTGAGAACGGCGGCTATGAGGCGAACGGCAGCCACCCGATCCCCGGCCGTGGCACCGTGAGCTTCGCCGGCCACGCCCGCGCCGCCGGCTATCCGCACACGTTCGAGTTCGACGCGCTCGACAAGTTCGAAGCCGAGATCGGCCAGATCATGGCCCTCAAAGGCCCCGTCTTCACCACGCTCAAGGTCGAGCCGGGCGTAAAATCGACGCACGATTTCAATTTCGTCAATTCGCGCGAGACCCACCGCGCCTTTACCGCCGCGATTGCCGACGTCGTGGCGCGCGAGAGCGCGCGCCGGTGAACATGCCCGCGCGCCGGACGCGTTTTTCGCGCCGGCTCGCGGCGACGATGATCGGCGTGCTGGCGTGGGCTGCTGCGGCGGCGGCGCAGGAGTTTCCGCAAAACCCCATCAAGATCATCGTGCCATTCGCCGTCGGCGGCAGCATCGACGTGATGGCGCGCATGTTGCAGCCGCAGCTTGAGGCAAGCCTCGGCAAGCCGGTCATCGTCGAGAACCGGCCGGGCGCTTCGACCCAGCTTGCCACCCTCGATGTCGCCAAGGCCGCGCCCGACGGCTACACGATCCTGTTCGCGTCCGACTCCCACGTCATCAACGCCGTGTTCAACAAGAAACCGCCTTACGACGCGGTGCGCGACTTTGCGCCAATCTCGCTCTTGGTGCGTTTTCCGAGCGTGTTCTATGCCAATCCGTCGCTGAATGTCGCGACCCTGCGCGACGCGGTCGATCTCATCAAACGGCGGCCTGGCAAGCTCAATTACGGCTCGATGGGCCCCGGCACCACCGGCTATCTGGTGATGGAATATCTCAAGCGGCGCGCCGGGCTCGATCTTGCCTTCGTGCCCTATCAGGGCGCCTCGCCGGTGATGCGCGCGCTGGTCGCCGACGAAGTGCAGCTCGCGGTCTTGAATTACGCCATCGCCCGGGGTGCGATCGAAGCCCACCGCGCCACGCCGCTCGCGGTCGCGGGAGCGCAGCGGTTGACGGAATTGCCCGACGTGCCGACCGTCAATGAGCAGGGTTTTCCCGACCTCGACGTCTATAGCTGGTTCGCAGCCTTCGCTCCGGCCGGGACGCCGCAGCCCGTGGTGCAGCGCCTGCAGGCCGCAATCGCCGGCGCCGTTGCCGATCCCAAGATTCGCGCGGCGTTTGCCGACCAGGGCTGGGAGGCGATCGCCTCGACGCCGCAACAGCTCGACCACTGGGTGCGCGAGGAGATTCCGCGTTGGCAGACATTCGTGAAAGGGAGCGGTCTCGAATTGCCGTGACGGCGTTGTTATTGTCGGGCGGCTGTGGCTCTATGGCGCCGCACGAAAAAAATCGGCAACGACAATGCAAAACAAATTCCGCGGCGTAATGCAGAGCCCGGTGACGCCGCTCAAGGACGATTTCAGCCTCGATCTGCCGACCTTCGAGCGGCTCATCGACTTCCACGTCCGCGCCGGCGCGCCGGCGATCTCGTGGCCGCATCACAAGGGCGAGTCGCTCAACCTCACCATCGACGAACGCAAGCTGTTCGCCGAAGCCGCCGTGAAGGTGGTCGCCGGCCGCGTGCCGGTCACCATCCATGTCAGCGCGCTCGCGGTCGAGGACACTATGGCGCTGGCGCGCCACGCCCAGGACATCGGCGCCGACGGCATTCTCGCCATCACGCCCTACTTCTGGACGCCGACGCTCGATGCCATCGAGGCCTATTTCATCCGGCTGTGCCGGTCGATCGACCTTCCGGTTCTGTCCTACAACTCGCCGAGCTATCTTAACGGCGTCGAGATCACCGGCGAAGTGATGGCCCGCCTCATCGACACGCTGCCGAATTTCGTCGGCGTCAAGGAGGCGAGCTTCAACAGCGAGAAATTCCTGGAAATTTCGCGCGCCGCGCTGGCGCTGCGGCCGAATTTCGCGATGTTGACCGGCGTCGAATTCCTGCTGCCGTCGGTGCCGCTCGGCGGCGTCGGATCGTATTCCGCTGCCGGCTCGATCTGTCCCAACCTATGCAACGAATTGTTCGACACCTGCGTCGCCGGCGAATGGGGACGCGCCAAGGAGCTGCAATACAAGATGACGCGGCTCTGGCATCTGTTCAAAGACCAATACCCGTCCTCGCTCAAGGGCGGCATGGTGATCATGGGGCGGCCGGTCGGCCCGACGCGGGCGCCGCTGCCGACCGCGACGCCCGAGCGGCAGGCCTACATCCGCGCGCAGCTCGAGGATCTCGGCATCCTCGCGAGCGAGCCGCACGGCTGGTAAGCGTCACCGAGTTCGCGCAATGCCCTTCAGCCCCGGTCTCGTTCACACGCCGCTGACGCCGTTTGCCGCGAACGGTAGTATCGATTTCGACCTGTTCGCCAAGGCGATCGACTTTCACCTGCGTCACGGCGCCGAGGCGCTGGCGGTGCAGATGCATGCCGGCGAGTCGGTCAGCCTGACCGACGCCGAAAAGCGCAGGCTGATCGCATTCGCGGTCGAGCAGGCTGGCAAGCGTGCGCCGATCATCGCCCATGTCAGCGACGCCGGCACCGGCATCGCCGCGGCGCTCGCAAAGCACGCACAAGCCGCGGGCGCGAGCGCCATCGTCGCCACCACGCCCTACTACTGGACGCCGCCGCCCGCCATGGTGCTGGAGCATTTTTTTCAGATCGGCGCCGCGGTCGATGTTCCATTCTTCGTGCTCAATGCCCCGGACGATATGGCCGGCGGCAAGATCAACGCCGACCTCGCGCTCAAGCTCATCGCCAGGCTGCCCAACTTCGCCGGCGTGGTCGATGCGAGCCTCGATTGGCAATTCATGATCGAGCTGATGACCGATGCCGGCCGCGCGCGGCCCGATTTCCGGCTGTTCGGCGGCACGGA
>DATJYT010000233.1:0-16773 GCA_035499475.1 Xanthobacteraceae bacterium
GACAACGTGACGCCGTTCTGGATGATCGGCGGCGCCGGCGCCGAAGTCGAAGTCGATACCGAGACCGGCCAAGTCCGCGTACTCCGCCTCGTCAATGCCGCCGATTGCGGTAAGCCGATCAACCCGGGGGTCGCGCGCACACAGCTTTCCGGCGCCGCGGTGATGCAGCTCGGCTTCACGCTGTCGGAAGAGATGCGGCTCGACGGTGGTCAGGTGACCAATGCCTCGCTCGCCGATTACAAGATACCGGGCATCCGCGACATTCCGCCGATGGAAAACGATCTGGTCGAGGCCGAGCAGCATTCCGGTCCGTTCGGCGCCAAGGGGCTCGGCGAATCCGGCACCTTCGGCGTCTCGCCGGCGATCGCCAACGCAATCCACGACGCTGTCGGCGTGCGCATCACCGAATTGCCCATCACTGCCGAAGCCGTGCTGCGCGCCTTGCGCCGGCAACAAGGCCGCCCACTCGAGGACGAATAATGACGACGCGTCTCATCAATTTCACGCTCAACGGCCAGCCGGTGTCCACCGCGATCGAACCGCATCGCAACTTGGTCGAACTGTTGCAGCGCTTCGATCTGTTCGGCTCGCGCGAGAGCTGCGGCCAGGGTCTTTGCGGATGCTGCACCGTGCTGGTCGACGACAAGGCGGTTTCGGGTTGTCTTTACTTCGGCGTCTGGGTTGACGGCAAAACGGTCACGACCGTCGAGCATCTCGATGCCGACGGCACGCTGTCGAACGTGCAGCAGGCCTTCATCGATTGTGGCGCGTTCCAGTGCGGGTTCTGTACGCCCGGCTTCGTGCTGATGGCGCACCAATTGCTCAAGCAGCATTCGGACCCGAGCGACGACGATATCCGCCATTACCTCTCCGGCAATCTCTGCCGCTGTGCCGCCTATCCGGAAATTATCGAGGCGGTGAAGCGGGCGGCGAAGAAGTGAATGTCCTCCCCCCGCAAGCGGGTAGGGAATCACCTTGGCATGGCCAGAGGGGTTGAGTCATGGCGACACCAGTAACCGTCGCGTCGCGGCTCGATCGTTTGCCGCCGTCGCGGCATACGCGAAGACTCGTCACGCTCATCTCGCTCGGCGGCTGGTTCGAGTTTTACGACTTGTTCTTCACCGCCTATGTCGCGCTCGGGCTGTTCAAGGCCGGCATTTTCAAGCCGACCACGCAGGGCTTGTTCGACCTGCAAGGCTTTGCCAGTTTCGTGGCTGCGCTGTTCGCTGGCCTGTTCGTCGGCACGCTGGCGTTCAGCTGGCTCTCCGATCGTTTCGGCCGGCGTTCGATCTTCACCTTTTCATTGCTCTGGTACTCGATCGGCGCGCTGGTCATGGCGTTCCAAGATACGCCGCAGAGCATCGATCTATGGCGGTTCATCGCTTCCATCGGCCTTGGCGTCGAGCTGGTGAATGTCGATACCTACGTGTCCGAGCTGGTGCCGAAAGAGCAGCGTGGGCCGGCCTTCGCCTACAATCAGTTCGTCATGTTCACGGCGGTGCCGGTGGTCGCGCTCCTGGCCTGGCAACTCGTGCCGCAGACAATTCTCGGTCTCGACGGCTGGCGCTGGGTCGTCATCATCGGCTCGGTCGGCGCGCTGGTGATCTGGTGGATTCGCCGCAGCCTGCCGGAATCGCCGCGCTGGCTGGAGCAGCATGGTCGTATCGGCGAAGCCGAGAGCATCATCGCGGATTTGGAGCGTCGCATCCGTGCTGACACCGG
Organism: Xanthobacteraceae bacterium; assembly: GCA_035499475.1. Lineage (GTDB taxonomy): Bacteria > Pseudomonadota > Alphaproteobacteria > Rhizobiales > Xanthobacteraceae > BOG-931. Next base: position 1,723 of record DATJYT010000233.1, read on the forward strand.
CAAAGAGTTGCCGCCGCCCGAGACAATAGCGGGCGAGACCGAGCGCAAGAGCGGCGTCTGGGCGGAAATGTGGAGCGAGACTTACCGCGGCCGCACCATCATGCTGGTGATCTACAATCTGTTTCAGACCGTCGGCTATTACGGCTTTTCGAGCTGGGTGCCGGCGCTGCTTATTTCGCAAGGCGTCGAGGTCACCAAATCGCTCGCCTACACCTTCATTATTGCTGTCGCCGCGCCGATCGGTCCGCTGGTCGGCGTGGTGTTTGCCGACCGCTTCGAGCGCAAATGGCAGATCGCCTGGGCGGCCGCCGGCATCGCGATGTTCGGCCTGCTGTTCGCACAGCAGACCACGGCCTTCGGCGTGATTGCGTGCGGCCTCTTGATCACGCTGTGCAACAACTGGATGTCGTTCTCGTTCCACGCCTATCAGGCGGAACTATATCCGACGCGCATTCGCGCCCGGGCCATAGGCTTCGTCTATTCGTGGAGCCGGTTCAGCGCCATCTTCTCCGGTTTCATCATCGCCTTTTTCCTCGGCCGCTACGGCACGCTCGGCGTGTTCGGCTTCATCGCCGGCGCCATGGCCGTGGTGTTCATCGTCATCGGCGGCTTTGGGCCGGCGGTGACCAAGCGGCGGCTTGAGGCGATTGCGCGCTAATCTCGTTTCTGCACCCAGAATATATACATGCGGCCGAACGTGAGCGGATACATCTGTTCGTAGGCGTGCCAAAAGTTCAGATCGTTCATGGCGGCACCGGGAAATTGCTGTTGAAATCGCTGCCGCTCTTCGGGTGGAAGTTGAGCGAAACCCAGGAATGTCAGACCGTTGGCATCGAGAAATGTCCTGATCTGCGGGATCGTGAACTGGTGTTCCACGACGTTGAACAGAAGGTCGCGACATCCGCTGATGCTGGAGAAATCCGCTGAAGGGGGAACGCAGTTGCGCGTAATGAGGTCTTGGCGACAGGCGCGAATATCGTCGGCGGTGGCAAGGTATCCGCGTTCTGCAATTAAGGCGCGCGCTGCGGCGAGGGATCGACGTGCTGTCACGCTGTATAGACCGACCAGCATAAGGCCGTTCGGCCGCAACAGCGACAGCAAGCATCGCCATCCCACCGCGGGGTCGGAAAGATGGTGTAGCACGCCTACCGCTTCGACCACATCAAAATCCCGATCGAGCGCTCCCAGCTTGAGAATATCGGCTTGCCCATACGTGACGTTGCTGAGGCCGAGGGCGCGGCTCTTCCTGCGTGCGTAGGCCAAGCTTGAGCGGCTGATATCGATGGCAAGGATCCTCGCGTAGGGAAACCGGATGGCCGAATCGACTGAGTGCGAACCCGTGCCGCATCCCGCAATCAAGATATCGACACCGGACCTCGTCCGGGGCCATAGCATCGGCGCAATGCCCAGCACATCCCACAGATACCTCACGACGGTGGTCGGCTTGATCCGGCCGACCGTTGTCCATCGCGGATATGGGCTTTCCTCGTATTGGCTCTGCACCAGCACCGATACGGGGTCGTCGACGGCGGTGAGGGCCGGGATGTTCTTGCGGTCGCATTCTTCTTCCAGCGGCTCGCGGATTTGCTGGGTGAGCAATCGCGCCATCGCTTGCGGCCACGAACGGTTCAGCAGCAACTTGGCCATCGGCAGCTTGTGCAGCGGCAAATAGCTTGCGGCGGCGACGAGATCGAGCGGCGCGATCTCTGCGCCGGCGTGAAGCGCACACGCGATGCGATCGCAAATCTGCCTGCACTGCGTCCGCTCGTTCTCGCTGAACGCGAAGATGTATTCGTTGAGGAAGCATTGCTGTGCCAGCGCACAAAAGAAATCCAAGGCGGCGCCGTCAAGGTTGTCGCTGCCTTCCGGATCGTGTCCGGCCGCGCGCTGAAGCAGCCCACGGCGAATCGCCGTCAGCAAGCGTTCGAGTTCGAGGTCATGCACGACCTTCGACTGCAGCAGCGCCAGCAGCAGCGCGTCCTGAGCAATTTCGCTCGCGCCTTGTTTTCCGAGTAACTCGTCAAGCCCAATCTGTCTCGGCCAGGCACGGGCAAGACGCTGCAACGCGGTCGTCACGGCGGCGCTTTGCTTGGCAAGGATTTCGGCATCGCGAAGTCCGAGCGCCATGGCTTGTGTGAAATGCTCGACGGCATCGTCACGGCGACCGATCGCCTGGTAGGCGATCGCAATGGTGTCGTGCGCGGCCGGATCGCCGGAATCCAATTCGAGCGCTTGGCCGAGCAATTTGATCGCCAGTTTGTTGCGCCCATCCTGCTGGGCGATGTCTCCCAGCAGCACGAGACTACGAACGTGGTTTGGATCGCGCTTAAGGGCCGCCCGGCAGAGATTTTCCGCCTGCGTGTATTCGCGGCGTCGGAAATGTGACATAGCCGTTGCATAAACAGCATCGGCGTCTTGAGGTTGCAGGGTACTCCGTGAGATCTCCAGAGGGACTATTTGCCCGATCAATTTGGCGTTGGCTCGCCGCGCTTTTCTGTTCATTTACGAGATATTTCAAATATATAGAAGGGGTAGCGTGAGGCCCGCCGGTCCCCGCTGCCTTCCCGAAGGTGCGAATTTAATGTTTATGTGATTTTTACGGACGATGTGAGCGCGAGCGCGCCGGTGCGGCCATTTGCGCCCGGCAATATTGTCGCAGTCGGGCCCGATTTGCGGGTGCTGCGCGCTTTATGCGATGACCTCGCCGGCGCGACCGAGGTCCGATGATGCACCAGCAAGCTGTGATCGGTCTCATCGGCGGCATGAGCTGGGAAAGCTCAGCTGAATATTACCGCATCATCAACCGCGAAGTCCGCGACCGTCTCGGCGGCGTACATTCAGCGCGCATTCTGATGTGGTCGGTCGATTTCGGCGAGGTCGAGCGCCTTCAGCATCACGGCGATTGGGACGCACTAACGGGACAAATGATCGACGCGGCGATGCGTCTTCAGCGCGGCGGTGCCGATTTCGTGCTGATGTGCACCAATACCATGCACCGGATGGCGGATGCGGTCGCGGCAGCGATCGGAATTCCGTTGCTGCACATCGCCGACCCGACCGGACAGAAGGTCAAGGCGGCGGGATTTAGGCGAATCGGCCTGCTCGGCACGGCCTTTACGATGGAGCAGGATTTCTACAAAGGCCGCCTGAAGGATTTGTTCGGCCTCGATGTCGTCGTGCCGAATGCCGACGATCGGCAGGTCGTCCACGACGTTATCTACAGGGAGCTGGTCGCTGGTGAAATTCTGCCGAAATCGCGCACCGCATATCGCGAGATCATCGCTCGTCTCATCTCGCAAGGCGCCGAGGCCATCATTCTCGGCTGCACCGAAATCATGCTGCTCATCGGGCAGGAAGACAGCGCCGTGCCGTTGTTCGACACCACCACGCTCCATGCGATCGCTGCGGTCGATCGCGCGTTGGCTCAACCGTCGACTGCATAGAACGATAGCCTCGCTCAATTTCTCGCGGCGTTCAGCGCTTCGATGAATCGCTGTTTGATCGCATGCCCATCCCGCAGCGGTAGCACGCGCGGCACGTCCTCTTCGCTGATGCGGGCGCTGATGAGGATCGGGCCTTCGCCCTCATGGAGCAGCGCGCGAACGTCCGCCGCTTCCTCGATGCGGGAAACCGCACGTGCGTGCTTGAAGCGGCAGGCGAGCGCGGTGGCGATGAGATCGATGCCGGCGTGGGTGTGGCTCTGCTGCATGCCGGTTTCGCCGTAATGCGCGTTGTCGAGTATCACGATAGCGAGGTTCTTCGGCTGCTTCACGCCAATCGTGGCAAGGCTGCCAATCCCCATGAGCATGTCGCCGTCGCCGGTGAGCACCGCTACTCGGCGGTTGGGCTTGGCAAGCGCGAGTCCAAGCCCGATCATCGCGGTGCCGCCCATGGCGCCCCAGAGATAGAAATTGAGCGGATGATCGCCGGCGGCAGCGACGTCATAGGTCGCCGAGCCGAGGCCGCTGACGACTAGCAGATCGCCGCGCTCCGCCAGGAGCCTCCTCACGAAGTCGCGCCGGTCGAGCATCATCGTGTCCACTGTTTGCGGCCGATCAGCCGCTGCGACAGCAGGATCGCGACCTGAAGATTGCCGTCGAAAGCCATGTCACAGCCAGCGCCGACGATGTCATCGACATCCTCGGCGCGCTCGATCCGATAGGTGAGAAAGCCGGTGAGCCGCAGCGCCTCTTCGGTGATCGCACCCATCGGCACCTGCCATGGATTGAACTCGCCGAACTCGCCCCGCATGGTTACCAGCACGACGCAGCCGAAGCCACAGTTGCGCAGCAGCGAAAACATGTTGATGCAGTTGCCGACGCCGCTCGATTGCATGAGCAGCGCCGCGTGCTGGCCGCCAAGCGCGGCGCCGGCGACGAGGCCAACGCCTTCTTCCTCGGTCGTCAGCACCACATCGGCGATGTTTGGATCGCTTTGGCACAGCGCGATGAGCCGGCTATGGCCGGCGTCGGGCACGTAACCGACTTGGCGGACGCCGACGCGCCGAAAGTTCGCGTAAATCGCGTCCGGCCAGGATGTTTCGATCGCCGTCGGTGTATGCAAGGGAGGGAGTCCCGGTGACTTACGAGGGGTTTGGCATGCAAAGACGCAGGGTTTCCAAATATTGCACCGCTCATTATTGTGCGCCATCCCCCATGCTGAAAACCACGATGGAGTAGGCCTATGGCCAGCAGACTTCGACATATCGCGATTATCGTCCCAGATCCGGAAAAGGCGGCGAAGTTCTTTGAGGAGGCCTTCGGCATGACGCGCGCCGGCACCGCGCGCCGCGGCATCTACATGTCGGACGGCGTGATGAATGTTGCGCTCCTTAAGACCGAGGGCGACGAGAAGAACGGCCTCTATCATTTCGGAATGTGGGTCGATGATCTCGACGCGGCCGAAAAGAAGGTGATCGAGGCCGGCGGCAAATACCTCGCCGGGCGGCCGACCTCGCCGAACTCGTTCTATGAGGCGAAGTACAGGGACCCCAACGGTGTCGTGTTCGATCTCACGCACCACGGCTGGGCCGGTGCCACCAAGGAAGTGACGGCGAAGGTGTAAGATCGGGACTATACGGGCTTATAGTTCATCTGCGTAATGTCCAATCCGTCAGGTCAGATCATCGTCATTGGCGCCGGACCCGTCGGCCTGATCCTCTCGCTCGCGTTGGCGCAGGCGGATCAGAAAGTCTGCCTTGTCGAAGCCCTCGGCGACGACAATTTCCTTGAACAAGTACCGCGCGCGGGAACGAACCACCCCGCTACGCTCGAAATGCTCGACCGCGTCGGGCTCTATCAGAAGCTCGAGCCGCGCGGCATCATCGCGCCGGTATTCCATTATTGGGACCGCCATGAGGGAAAACGCATCGCCGCTTTCGATCACGCGCATCTGAAGAACGACACGCGCTTTCCTTACGTGCTGCAATGCGAACGCATCAAGATCGTCGAAGAGGCGCTCAAGATGGCGAAGGCGCAACCCAATATCGAGTTGCGGCTTTCAACCGAATTCCTCGCCTTCGAACAGCACGCGGACGGCGTAACCGCGCGCGTGCGTAACCCGGACGGCGATGAGGAGACGATCGCAGGTCGTTACATCGTCAGCGGCGAAGGGGCGCGCAGCATCATCCGCAAGGACCTCGGCATCGCCTTCGAGGGCTTCACCTACGACGACCGCACGCTCAACATCGAGGTGGCGTACGATTTCCGCAAGCACGGCTATGCCGAGCGAAATTACATCTCGGATCCGACCGAGTGGTCGAACCTGTTTCATTGGAAAGGTCCACCCGATCGCTGGCGGGTCCATTTTCCGACCGATCCGAAGGCGGACGAGGCCGAGTTAATGCGGCCTGAGGCCTTGCAGGCCAGGCTGCAGGGCTTCCTGCCGACCGGCAAGCCATTCGATATCGTCGGCAGCAACCTCTACGTGGTGCATCAGCGTGTCGCGGATAAATTCCGCGTCGGCCGTGCCATCCTCGCCGGCGATTCAGCGCACGTGAATAGCCCGATCGGCGCCATGGGTATGAACAGCGGCATCCACGACGCCATCAATCTCGCCGATAAGCTTATCGCCATCGCGCGCAAGGAAGCGGACGACAGCGTGCTCGACCGCTATGAGCGGCAGCGCCGCCACGTTGCCGTGGCGCATACGCAGGCGCAAACGATCCGCAACAAGCGGCTCCTCACCGAACAGGATCCGGCGGTGCGACAACGCAATCACGATGAGTTGCGCCGCACGTCGGAAGACCCGAAGCTGGCACGTAAGTTTTTGCTGCGCACGGCGCTATTTGAAAGTCTGCGGGAAGCCGAAGCGATTGTGTGATGAGCCTGGAGTCTGCGATGGGGCGGCTGGCGTTTGCGATTTTAGCGGTAGCGATCACCGTCGCGACGGCGGCGGCGCAGACCAGCGGGTCGAACTGGCCGGCGCGGCCGATCCACTTGATCGTGCCGTTCCCCGCCGGCAGCAGTTCCGACATCGTCGCGCGGATTGTGGCGCAGCGGCTTGGTGATCGCCTCGGCCAGCAACTGGTTGTGGACAATCGCCCGGGCGCCAGCGGCAATCTCGGCACCGAAGCCGTCGCCCACGCCGAGCCCGACGGCTACACGCTGGGCCTCGCCAATACCAGCACGCACACGCTGTCGCCGAGTCTTATGGCCAAACCGACCTATGATCCGCTCAAGGATTTTGCGCCGATCTCGATGATCGGCGCATCACCCTTCGTGCTGGCGGCCTATCCGGGTGTTTCCGCGCACGACGTGGGGGAGCTGATCGCGCTCGCCAAGGCAAAGCCGGGCAAGCTCACCTTTGCCGAGGCGGGGCCCGCGACATTGGCAAATCTTGCCGGTGTCCTGTTTTGCAAGATGGCGAACATCGAGATCACGCCGGTGTCTTACAAGGGCAGTGAACAGGAAATTTTGGACGTCATCGCGGGCCGGGTCGATATGGCGTTCGCTACCATCCCGCCGACGCTGCAACTGATCCATGACGGCAAGGTTCGCGCCATCGCGGTAACCGGCGCGCGGCGCAGTCCAGCGCTCCCCGACGTCGCCACCGCCGCAGAAGCGGGCCTGTCCGGCTACGAGAGCGTTCTTTGGCAGGCGCTCTATGCGCCGGCCGGCACGCCGGCCGCGATCGTGGCGCGCCTCAATGCCGAGGTGACTGAGATCCTGCACGGCCCTGACGCCATCGGCGCTTTGGCCAAGCTCGGCGTTGAGGCGGACCCGAGTACGCCGCAACAGCTTGCCGACCGTATCACCGCCGACCTCAAGAAATGGCACGAGGTGATCGTGAGCGCGGGCATTCAGCCGCAATAAGCCTGTGCAGCGCCACTTGACGCAATGGGGGGCCGGGACGATGCTTGTCAGTCACCCCAGCTGCGGCGTTTCCGCGCTGTAAGGGAGGTTTCTCATGACTGCACGGCTTCGTCACATCGCCCTGTCCGTTTCCGATCCGGAGAAGGCGGCACAATTCTTCGAAGAGGCGTTCGGTATGAAGCGCGTCGGCAAGGCCGGCATCGGCTGCTATGTATCGGACGGAACCATCAATGTGGCCTTGCTCAAATACGACGACGAGGTGCCGGGCTTCCACAAGGGCTACCACGGCCTCGTTCACTTCGGCATGTGGGTCGACAATCTCGAAGAGAGCGCCAAGAAGGCGACGGCCGCCGGCGCCACCTATTTCGGCGGCCGTCCCGACGACAATCCGAACACCTTCTACGAGGTGAAATATAAGAATCCGGATGGCGTCATTTTCGACCTGACGCACAATGGCTGGCGCGGCGCGGTGAAAGAGGTCGTCCCGGCCGAGGCCGAGAAAGTTCCGGCGGAGTAAGTTGCGCCGCAAGCGTAGTCGGAAGAACGATTCATCGCCGCCACGGTAGCGCCGCAGCATATTCAACGAAGAACCACGCACCCTCACCGAGGGGCGCCGGAAATCCGGCAACCATGCCGGCTTCCAGGGCGCGCCATTCGAGGCCGGCGCTGTCGGCGGCCTTCTCGGCGGCGGCAAGGGACTGCACGCGCAGCGCATAGCCGGCGATGAACGGCAGCGTCGTGATTGCGATCTCCGGCAAAAGCTCCGTCAACGCGTCATGCGTCGCCAACAGGACGCCGCCGCGGTCGAGGCGTATCAGTTTTCCCCACGCATGGGACGTTGCTGCTCGGCCGGTGAACCGCGCGAAGCGCCGGGCGGCTTCCTCGACGTCGGCGACGGCGATGACGACGTCGATCAGGCCGATGGTAGTGTTTGGATGGGACAGCCATCGCCGTTGCCACACCGCCTGCTCGGTGTGATGAGTGAGCATCTGCACGCGGCCTTCGGCCATCGCGCCGTGCTCGACGCGCGCGATGGTGAAGGATGCCGTTTGCGGCCCGGCTTTGCTCTCGACCGGGCGTGACATCCGCACCAACGGACGCACCTGAAAACCGTCCGCGGCGAGCCGTTTGTGGGACTGCTCCGCGTCGGAAACCGAGAAAGCCACGAGATGCAAACCGGCATGGCGCGCCAGCGACGCATCGAATTCGCGCGTCAGCGGCGTATCCGCCGTCTTGAACAGGAATTCGATGTAGCCGCGCGAGAACATCGCGGTGACATTACCGGTTCCGGTTGGTTGCATGCCGCCGGCGCCGTCGGGCTGGACCTGGATCGAAATCGGCGTCGGGGCAAAGCCGGCACGGGCCAGTGCCGTAGCGGCCGCTTCGGGTTCGCGAACGAAATGGGCGACGTGGTCGAGAAAGATCTCGCCATCAAGCGGGAGCTGACGGTCCACCTCGTTGTGCGACATGCGTTCCATTGCAAATCGGCCTTCGTCCATGTGTAGTTCCGAAGTCTATTCCCGATGCGCAAGGTTCGGAACCGGCGGACTTTATGAAACGTCGCGATCTGGTGAAACTTGGTCTCGCTGGCTTTTCCGCCGCCTCACTGCCGCATGCCGTATCGGCGGCCATCGAAGGCACCGTAAGGCTCATCGTCCCGTTCTCGCCGGGCGGCGCGACCGATGTGGTCGGCCGGATGTGGGCCGAGCGGATGCGGACCGTGCTTGGCACTGTCGTGGTGGAGAACCACGGCGGCGGCGGCGGCGTGATCGGCGCTCAAGAGGTCGCCCGTTCGCAGCCTGACGGTCACACCTTCCTGTTCGGCAATACCAGCACGCAGGTCGTCTTGCCGGTCGTGATGACGCCGCCTCCTTACGATCCGCTGAAGGATTTCTCGTCAGTCTATATTCTCTGCATGGCGCCGAACTCGATCGTGGTGCACGAATCGGTGCCGGCGCACACGCTGCAGGAATTGATCGCTTACGCGAAGGCCGATCCGGGAAAGCTGTCCTACGGCTCCGCCGGCACCGGCACCATCACCAACCTCACCGGCGAACTCTTCAAGGACCTCATCGGCGCGCCTGACATCGTGCACATTCCCTATAAGGGTTCGGCTCCGGGGCTGATCGACCTCGCAGCCGGCCGTATCCCGATGATGACGCCAAATGTCGGCGGCCAGTTGCTAGCGCTCCACCGCGCCGGCAAGGTCCGCATCCTTGCGATCACCTGGGGCAATCGCATCAAGGCTGCGCCCGACATACCGACCGCGATCGAAGCCGGATTGCCCGGAATGATCGCGGCCAATCTCAATGGCGTGTTCGCGCCAGGCGGGATGGACAAGGTGCTCGTCGGCGAAGTCGCGGCGGCCACGCGCTCCGCCATGAAGGATGACGCCTTCACGCGGCCCATGATCGATTCGGGCTTTGAGCCCCTTTTCGATTCAGGACCCGAAGCAGCCGCGCAGATGATCCGCGATGAACTCGCGCGCTGGACGCCGATCATCAAATCAAGCGGATTCCGAATGCAGTGACGCAGCCGGCTCCAGGTTCATTCCGAGTGAGCAATTCCGGCGGCCTCGACGACCTTCTCCCAGCGCACAATCTCGGACCGAAGAAACTGCTGCAACTGCTCGATGGAGCCCTTTCCGATCGGGTTCATGCCAAGGTCAGCCAGTCGGGCGCGCACGTCCTCCATCGCGACAATGTCGTTTAGCTGGAGGTTGAGCCTGGTCAGGATGATCTTTGGTGTCTGGGCCGGCGCAATCACGCCTTGCCATGCGGCCGCGTCGAAACCGGGGACGCCGGCCTCGTCGAGTGGAGGTACGTCGGGCAGCGATGCGAAGCGTTGTTTGGTCGTGACTGCGAGCGGGCGCAGCTTGCCGGCATTGATCAGCGGCAGCGCCGGGCCCAAGTCGCTGAACATGAGCTGGATGTAGCCGCCGATCAGATCGTTGAGAGCAGGCGCCGTACCGTGATACGGCACGTGCGTCATCTTGATGCCGGTCATGCTGGCGAACAACTGCGCCGCCAAGTGATGAAAGGCGCCAATGCCGCCGGAGCCGTAGCTCAATGGCTTTTGCTTGGCGAGCTTGATGAGATCGTCGACGCTATGGACCGGCAGCGACGGATTCACCAGCAGCACAAACGGCACCGAGGCTATGAGCGCCACCAGCGCGAGATCATTGGCCGGATCGTAAGGCAGCTTGTTGTAAAGCGTTGCGTCGATCGCGAGCGACGATACCGACATCATGATGGTGTAGCCGTCGGGCGGGGATTTCGCGACGAAATTGGTGGCGATCACGGTGCCGCCGCCCGGACGATTTTCGACGACGAAAGGTTTGCCGAGCCCCTGTTCGAGTTTTTGCCCGAGAAGCCGCGCTAGGATATCGGTGCCGCCGGCCGGCGCGAAGGGCACGATGAAGGAGACCGCGTGGCTCGGATAGTCCGCGGCGTCCTCGGCCAGCGCCACCTTGGACGCCATGGCGGGCAGCGCCACAGCAAGCAATGTGCGGCGAGACAGCGGGGTCATTGCCATTCTCTCCCTGCGCCGCGCCTTGCCCTGCCGAATAGTTCAGCATCCTTCGTGGCCGCGCCCACGATTCCGGATTTCGCGCCGAGTTCCAACCGCAGCCGTGATCGCCAGCCAGCGGCACGTCGCCGCGCCCGACCCGTCACTCGGTTTTGGCGATGCCAACGCGCCGCACGACGTCGCCCCAGCGCACGATCTCGGACTTGACGAAGCCCTCCAGCTCATCGACCGAAGGCGTATCAATGGGGATGAGACCCATGCCGATCATTTGCTGCCGGATTTCGGGCAATTTGATCACCGCTTTGAAATCATCGTGCAGCTTGTCGACGATCGGCTTCGGCGTTCCGCTTTGTGCGACGATGAGGTGCCACGACACCGCATCGAATCCCGGCAGACTGTCCGCAATCGGCGGCACGTTCGGCAGCACGTCGACGCGGGTCTTCGAAGATACGCCGAGCGCACGGATTTTCCCGGCCTCGATAAGTGGCGGAGTGATCGCAGTGTCGGCGAAGAACAACTGGATGTGATCGCCCATCAGGTCGTTAAGCGCAGGGGGGCCGCCTTTATAGGGCACGTGCACCATCTCGATTCCGGCCATGCTCTTGAGCATTTCACCGGCAAGATGCGGCACGGCGCCGGTTCCAGTCGAGCCGAATGAGAGCTTGCCGGGATTGGCCTTGGCGTAAGCGACCAGGTCCGGAACGGTTTTGTAAGGCTGTGATGGATTGGTCACCAACACAAACGGCACATGGCAGTAGAGCGCGATTGGGATGAAATCCTTCTCCGGATCATATGAAAGCTTCCTATAAAGCGTGACGTTTGTCGTCAGCGTGCCGCTCGGCGCGTCCAGTAAGGTGTAGCCGTCCGGCGTACCGCGTGCGACGTCGTTTGCCGCCAGCACAGTGCCGGCGCCGGTGCGGTTCTCGATCAGGACCGGCTTGCCGAGACGCTCGGACAGTTTCGGCGCCATTGAGCGCATGATGATGTCCATGGCGCCGCCGGCGCTGAGCGGGACCAGGATCGTGACGGGATGGCTTGGATAGTCCTCGGCTGAGACCGGCCGGTTGGCCGAGCTCAAGGCTAGCGCGACGAGGAGCGCGGCTGCTGCCGTCCGTCGTCGGTGTGGCGCAGTCTGCATCACGGCTCCTCCCGGCCTCGCGCCGGGGCGCGATCTCGCGTGGTATTAGACCATAACGAAGGGCTCGGCATCATGCCGTTTTGGCCCCGCCGGACCCCCATTTTGGAGCCGCTATCGGCGTTTCTTGACAGCGGAATACGGCCCCGCCATAACGGCGCCGGTTGCGGCGGCGGCCGGCACGGCTCAGGCCTGCCATAAACCCGCCGCCAGCCATCAACACATCGACTGCAAGAAGCCGGTCCCGGACCATGCTCCGAGCGCCGGAAATGAACACAAAGGAAAAAAGATGTTCGCGGTCTTCAAAACAGGCGGCAAGCAATATCGGGTTGCCGCCGAGGATGTGCTCAAGATCGACAAGATCAAGGGCGAACCCGGTGAAATCGTGTCGTTCGGCGAAGTCCTGGTCGTCGGCGGCGACAGCGTGGCACTCGGTGCGCCTATGGTCGCGGGCGCGACCGTTGCGGCCGAAGTTCTCGACCAGGCGCGCGGGCGCAAGATCATCGCATTCAAGAAGCGCCGCCGGAAGAATTCGCGCCGCAAGCGCGGACACCGTCAGGAATTCACCCTGGTGCGGATTACCGAAATCCTCACCGACGGCAAAAAGCCGAACATGACACCGCCTCCGCGCCCGAAACGCGCGCCCGTACCGGCGGCGACTGCCGCGGCGGCCGAAACTTCAGCGTGAAGCAAAAGGCAAAAAGTCGGCTGCCAAAAGCAAAAAGAAGTGATCCGTAGAATTGATGCTTTTGTCACGAATCCGATGTAAGCAGTGGCTAAGCAAGGTTTGGAGACGAGTAGTGGCTCATAAGAAAGCAGGTGGTTCCTCGCGCAACGGCCGAGATTCCGGCGGGCAGCGTCTTGGGATCAAGATTTTCGGCGGCGAGCAGGTGATCGCCGGCAACGTGATCGCGCGTCAGCGCGGCACCAAATGGCATGCCGGGCGCAATGTCGGCGTTGGCAAGGATCACACATTGTTCGCGAAGGTCGACGGCAAAATCGAATTTCGTACCAAAGCCAAAGGCCGCGTTTTCGTATCGGTGCTGCCGATGACGGAGGCTGCGGCCCAGTAATACGGTGGATCATTAAGAGGTCCGCCGGCATCCAGTCGAACCGGCGAGCCTGATTGGGCTTCGAAAAGGGGGAGACCGGGATGCCGGCTCCCCCTCTCGGTTTTCTGACAGGAGCCCGCGATGACCCTGTTGCAAGAGATCCCGGCGGAGACGGCGCATCAGCGCAGAGCTCCCGCGCTCGAGACCGAGCGCCTGATGCTACGCGCGCTGCAGCGCAGCGACGTCAAGGCCATTGCGCGCCTCGCCAACGACCTGCGCATTGCCCGCAACACGTTGCGCATCCCGCATCCCTACGGGGTCGCAGACGCCGAGCAATTCGTTGCGGCGGTGAACCGGCAGAGTGGCGAGGCGACTTTTGCGATTACGCGCGACGGAAAGCTGATCGGCTGCTGCGGTGTCGATCCTCGCGACGGTGGCGCCGAGATCGGCTATTGGCTTGGCACGCCCTATTGGGGGCTTGGCTATGCGACCGAGGCGGCGCGCGCGGTGATCGACCATGCCTTCGGCGATCTCGGCTGCGACTCGCTGCAAGCGGGCGCGCGCGTCAGCAACCCTGCATCGCGCCGCGTTTTGGAGAAGTGCGGCTTCCAGTGGACCGGCGTCGCGCTCTACCGCATCCGCGCCATCAATTCTTCGGCGCCGATCGACCGTTTCCGCCTCGATCGCGGCTTATGGGCCTCGCTGAAGAGCTGGGGACGCGCGCGCAGCGTGGCGTGACGGCAGTATTTGACGTAGGCAATGCCTATATATTCCCGCATCGAGCGGGGTCGCGTCTGTTTTGACGGGAACGACGGCAAGTGCTGAGAGTCGAATGAAATTCCTCGACGAAGCCAAGGTCTATATCCGCTCCGGTGACGGCGGCAATGGCTGTGTCTCGTTCCGGCGTGAAAAGTTCATCGAGTTCGGCGGCCCAAACGGCGGCGACGGCGGCAACGGCGGCGATGTAGTTGCCGAGACGGTCGACGGTCTCAACACGCTGATCGACTATCGTTACCAGCAACATTTTTTCGCCAAGAACGGCCGCGGCGGCATGGGCAAGGACCGTCACGGCGCCAACGGCGCCGATGCAGTGTTGAAGGTGCCGGTGGGCACGCAGATCTATGAAGACGACGGGGAGACGCTCCTTGCCGACCTTACCGAACTCGGCCAGCGCGTGGTGCTGGCGCACGGCGGCAACGGCGGCTTCGGCAACGCTCATTTCAAGACCTCGACGAACCGCGCGCCGCGGCACGCCAATCCGGGCCAGCCCGGCGAGGAACGCACGATCCGGCTGCGGCTGAAACTAATCGCCGATGCCGGCATCGTCGGCTTGCCGAACGCCGGCAAGTCGACGTTCCTTGCCGCCGTCAGCGCGGCGAAACCGAAAATTGCCGATTACCCGTTCACGACGCTGCATCCGCAGCTCGGCGTCGTGCATGTCGATGGGCGCGAGTTCGTGCTGGCAGACATTCCCGGCCTGATTGAGGGCGCGCACGAGGGCGTCGGTTTGGGCGACCGGTTTCTCGGCCATGTCGAGCGTTGCCGGGTGCTGCTGCATCTCGTCGACGGAACGGGCGGCGACGCCGCAGAGGCTTACAAGACCGTGCGAGCCGAACTCTCAGCTTACGGCCAAGGTCTTGCCGACAAACCGGAGATCGTCGCGCTCAACAAGGCCGATGCGATGAACGTCGACGAGATCAAGCAGCAAGTGGTGCGGCTCAAACGCGCGGCAAAGAAGGTACCGCTCGTGATTTCCGCGGTCAGCGGCGATGGTGTGCCGGACGTGCTGCGTGCGCTGCTAAAGGTGGTTGATCAGGCGCGCGGCGCGGGCTTAGAGCAGAGCGCGGCCGATCCGGCTTGGCATCCCTGACGGAGATTTTCATGTCCTACACCTTCGTCCTTGTTCACGGCGCCTGGCACGGCGGCTGGTGCTGGCAGCGCGTCGCCGGCCGGCTGCGTGACGGCGGCCACACGGTGTTTACCCCGACCCTGACCGGGCTTGGCGAGCGCTCGCACCTCCTTC
>DATJYT010000234.1:0-3662 GCA_035499475.1 Xanthobacteraceae bacterium
GCCGCGCGCCGGGTTTCGTGCCGTCGGCCGGCGAATGGTTCGTCGAGAAGAAGGTCAAGGTCGTCGGCCACGACACCCAGGCCAACGATCATCCGCTTGCCACCGCGATCGGCCCGCAGCGCAACGGGCCGCTGCATCCTCATCTCGCCGAGGAATACAAGAAGTGGTCCGGCGGCCGCGATTGGAAAGAGGACTTTCCGGAGTGGGAACCGGTGCACCGCATCCTGTTCAAGAACGGTATTCTGGGCATCGAGAATGTCGGCGGCGATATCGACAAGGTCACTGGCCGACGTTGCACCTTCGCGCTGTTCCCGTGGAATTGGGAGCGCGGTGACGGCTGCATCATCCGCCTGGTGGCGATCATCGATCCGAAGGGAAGCTATCGGATCGAGAAAGGGGAGAAGTTCTGATGATTGTGCGTAAATTCTCGGATGCAAAGCCGTACGAAGCGCCGAATCATCGCGGCTACAAATCGTTCCGCGTGTTCGGCGCCGAGATGGGCGGCTCGCAGACTCTGGTATTCGGCATCTCGCACTTTCTGCCGGGCGGTGGTGCCGGCCCGGATGCTTCGCCGCCGGAGAAGATCTATTACGTGCTCGCTGGCGAGCTCTCCGTGATCGTCGGCGGCAAGGAGACGGTCATCAAGGCGGGCGATAGCTGCTATATCGGCCCCAACGAGAGCCGTGAGATCATCAATCGCAGCAACGAGGTCTGCACCATCGCGGTCGCCGTCGCGCCGGTGAAGTGACGCCGCAGGCGCCATGGCCGGGGTTGACCCGGCCATCCACGTCTTTGCGGCAAATGAAGACGTGGGTGCCGGGCGCAAGGCCGGGCATGACGAATCAGTTATGCAAAGATGAGATGCGCCATGTCCGAAGACTTCCTGAAAAACCCACTTTCGCTGTTCGACGTCAAAGGCAAGACCGCCGTGGTGACCGGCGCGACCGGCGCGTTCGGCGCGCTCGGCGCCAAGGTCCTGGCTGGCGCCGGATGCAATCTTGTTCTGGCGGCCGGCGGTGCCGAGGCGTTGAAGAAAGTCGCGGCGGAATGCGGAGAACTCGGCGCCAAGGTCGAGACCGTCAATATCCGCCCGAGCTCTGCCGCCAACTGTGACAAGATTGTCGAGGCTGCGGTGAAGCGCTTTGGCGGCGTCGACATTCTGGTGCTGGCGTCCGGCATCAACAAAGTGTCGAAGATCGTCGATCAGCCGCCGGAAGCGTTCCTGGAAGTCATGGACGTCAACGTCACCCAGTCCTGGCTGATGGCGCGCGCCGCCGGCAAGCAGATGCTGGCGCAGGGCCGCGGCGGCAAGGTGATCTTCATGTCGTCGGCGCGCGGGTTGCTCGGCCATCCGGCCGGCTATACCGCCTATTGCGCGTCGAAGTCGGCGATCGACGGCGTCACCAAGGCGCTCGGCTGCGAATGGGGCGACACCGGCATCACGGTCAACGCCATCGCGCCGACGGTCTTCCGTTCGCCGCTCACCGCCTGGATGTATGAGGACAACGAGCGCTCGGCCACGGTCCGCAAAGGCTTCATCGGCCGCGTGCCCAAGGGCCGGCTCGGCGAGCCGTCCGATCTTGCCGGACCGCTCCTGTTCCTCGCTTCGAAGGCGTCGGACTTTTACACCGGCCACATCCTCTACGCCGACGGCGGCTACACGGCGGGCTGACGATGGCGAAGGCGCGTATCGCCGTCGTCGGCGCCGGGCTGATGGGCCACGGCATTGCGCAGGTCTTTGCGCTCGCCGGCCATGATGTGAAGATCACCGACACCGTCGTGAGCAGCCTCGACACGGTGCTGACCCGCATTGCGGCCAACCTGCGTGACCTTGGCGACGACGAGAGCGCCGTTGCGCGCATTCATCCGTGTGTCGATCTCACCGAGGCGGTGCGGGACGCCGATTTTGTCGTCGAGGCGGCGTCCGAGAAGCTCGATCTCAAGCAGAAATTGTTCGCGGAGATCGAGCTCCGCGCGCGGCGTGACGCGGTTCTCGCCAGCAACACCTCGGTCATTCCCATCACTGCGATCATGCGGAGTCTGATCCGGCGTGAGCGTGCACTGGGCACACATTGGTGGAATCCGCCGTTTCTTGTGCCGCTCGTCGAAGTGATCGAGACGCAATGGACGTCGCCGCAGGCGATCGCCTGGACCATGGAGTTGCACAAGGCCGCCGGCAAACAGCCCGCCCATGTGAAGAAAGACGTGCCGGGCTTCATCGGCAATCGCTTGCAGCACGCCCTCTGGCGCGAGGCGATCTCGCTGGTAGAGCACGGCATCTGCGACGCTGAGACGGTCGATAGCGTGATCAAAGCGTCGTTCGGCAGGAGGCTTGCCGTGCTCGGCCCGCTGGAAAATGCCGATCTCGTTGGCACCGATCTCACGCTCGCCATCCACGACACGGTACTGCCGGCAATCGACAACCGGCCGGGCTCGTCGCCCTACCTGAAGAACTTGGTGGCGGCCGGAAAGCTCGGCTTCAAGTCCGGTGAGGGCTTTCAAAAATGGAGCCCTGAGCAGCAGGCTGCGCTTCGGGCCAAGGTGATGAAGCACCTCAAGGCGTCGCGCGACCGGTGAGGTCGCATCACGGCTTCTTGTAGCTCGGATCAAAAAGCTCGAAGCGGGTCCAGCTTTCGAACTGACCTTCGGTATATTCGTGCGTTGCCGGATCGATGGCGTTTTGGCCGGGCTTGCGCAGGAAATGCGCTTCGACGGTCATCGCTCGCTCCGGCGTGGTCTTGGTGCAGCGCTGCTTGATGAAGATGCCGCCGACCGGTGTCTCGCCCGGCTCAGGGGCAAAATCGGTGCAAGTCCAGCCGTCCGGACCGTAGTGGTTCATCACGTCGAGCTTGAGAAGGTGCGCCATGCGCCGCTCCGCAGGCGTCCCGCGCGGATCGCTGACGAAGCGGATGCCGCGCAACACGCCGTTGTCGTCGAACAACGCCGACAGAATCACCGGATGCCCTGCCACCCGCGTGCCGGTGTGTTGCGAGGCATAAAGCGGATCGTCGAGCGCTTTGCCGACATATTCGGCCTCGTCGTCGAAACGTGCATAGACTTCGTGCAGGCCGTTCGGTTCCGACCGACACTTGGCAAAGTCGGACCATTTGTCGAGCTTTTGGCGCGGCGGCCCACCGTTGCTGCCGCAAGCAAGATCGCCCCAGTCGTCGGTCGTTATTGTGTCGGCGCGAAGGCCGAGCTTGAGACCGTGGATTTCGCTGGGTTCGGGATTGGCCTGCGCGCGTGCGGCGCTAGGAAGCATCGCAATCGACAGGAGTGCGAGGATGCCGCCAATGAGTTGCACCGCGCTGGGGGACGTCATTGTTTCATCGGCTCGCATTGCCGAGTTTCGGTGCCCCAGAACTTGACGCAGTCATCGTAAGTCGAAGGGCCATGTCCGACATCGGTCGCGAACAGGTATTTCACCACCGCATCGATCTCATGCGGGTTGAGAAACGCATTGGGCTCCGGCGGCATGTCGTTGCCGAGATCGGCGCGCGTGACGCCGTAACAGCGCTTGTCGGTGTAGGCGAACTGGTCGTGAAACGGCATCCCGGTGCCGGGCCTGCCGCATTTGACGGTTTCGGTCATCTGCGCCGGCGTGAGTTGGGTCTTGCGAAGCGACAGGGCGTTGCCGCCATAGCCTTGGTCGCCGGATGCGT
>DATJYT010000235.1:0-4904 GCA_035499475.1 Xanthobacteraceae bacterium
ACCGTCTTTGCCGTGACATCCTTGTTCACCAGCAGAAGCGCCGGAGCGGACGCGATCAGGCCGATCGGGGCAAAATCCTTGCGCGGATCGTAGCCAACGTTGCGGTAGAGGTTTGGCCCGGTGGCAAGCGTTGAGGTGTAGCCGAGAATGATGGTGTAGCCGTCGGGCGCGGCGTGCGCGACCTGGCGGGTGCCGACCGTGCCGCTGCCGCCGGCATTGCGGTTCTCGATGACGATCTGCTGGCCGAGCGCGGCGCTCATCTTGTCGGACACGGCGCGCGCCATGATGTCGTTGGTGCCGCCCGGCGGCAGCGGAATGACGAGGACGATGGGGTGGTCCGGATATTCCGCCGCAGCCGGCTCGAACGAAGCGATAACGGCAAGCGCGGCCACCAATCCGATCAGCGTCGTCAGCCTCGCCACGGCGTCCTCCATTTTCTTGTTGCAGTCCCGGCCGAGGCCGGCCGATATATTCAGCCTACGCGCTGGCTGCGTCGATTGCCAAGCACCGTGACAAAACGACCTTGCCGGGGGAGAGCGAATGAGCTGGTCGGAGACCTTCCTCGGCATCCTCAAGGACAACGACGTCCGCTTGATCAGCTACGTGCCGGACAACGTGCTGACCCCGCTCATCAAGGGCGCGACTTCCGACAACTACTTCATGTCGATCGGCGCGACCCGCGAAGACGAGGCGATCGGCACCGTCACCGGCGCCTACATGGCCGGCATGCGCGGCGTAGTGATGATGCAGACATCGGGCTTTGCGCTCCTCGCCAACGCGCTCGCCTCGCTGGTGATGCCGTATCAGATCCCCGCCATCATGGTGATCTCCGAGCGCGGCACCATGGGCGAGTTCAATATCGGCCAGTCGCTCGTCGCCCGCACCATGCGGCCGACGCTCGATGCGCTCGGCATCACGCATCACACGCTGACCGACGAGAAGACGATGCCCTTCATCGTCGACAGTTCGATCAAGCAGGCGGTGTCGACCCAAGCGCCGGTCGCCTTCATCCTGTCGCCGCTCTTGACCGGCGGCAACCCGGCGGCCCGCACCAAGCTGAAAATCTCAAGCTGAAAATCTGAAGGGTTTACGCGTGAGCAACGATCGCGCTTCCGCCAAGACGCTCAACCGCACCGCGCTGACCAAGCGGCTCGCCGCGCGCCTCAAGCACGACGAGGCCGTTATCGCCGGCATCGGCAACACCAATTTCGACCTGTTCGCCGCCGGCCACCGGCCGCAGAACTTTTACATGCTCGGCAGCATGGGGCTCGCCTGCCCGATCGCGCTCGGTGTCGCTTTGGCGCAGCCCGAGCGCGGCGTGATCGCGCTCGAAGGCGACGGCTCGATCCTGATGGGGCTCGGCTGCCTCGCCACCATCGGCAATGTGAAACCGCGCAATCTCACCATCGTCATCTGGGACAACGGCATCTACCAGATCACCGGCAAGCAGCAGGCGGCGACCGGCGGCGCCACCGACATCGTCGCCGTCGCTCGCGGCGCCGGCATCGCCAACGCCGAATGGGTGCGCGACGAAGCGCATTTCGATCGTCTGTTGGAACGCCGCTTCGAGGATGGCGGGCCGGTTTTGCTGGCGGTCAAAATCGACGATCAGCCCGGGCGAGGCCAGACCATCCGCGACCCGGCACTCATTCGTAGCCGCTTCATGAAGGGACTCGGCACCGGCCGCGGCGGCGCGGTGGATTCGTAAAGACCGACGCCATTTGCGGCTTCAAAGTCGCGCGCCCGGCAACGTCCGCCGATTGCAAAGGATGGCTGGAAAATTATTTCAGTAGATATTGAAATATTCCTTGACAATCGGATTATATTTCCATATTCGTTGAAATATGGAAAAGACAAAAGCGGTAACGGCGCTGGCGGCGCTTGCTCAGGAAAATCGGCTCGACATCTTCCGCTTGCTTGTCGAAGCCGGTCCTGAAGGTATGGCGGCCGGCCAAGTTGCAGAGCGGCTTGGTCTTGCTCCCAATACGCTCACCTTTCATTTCGACCGGCTCCGTTTCGCCGGCCTCGTCACCGTGCGGCGCGACGGCCGTTCGATGATCTACGCCGCACGCTTCGATGCGATGAACGGTCTTGTCGCCTTCCTGACTGAAAACTGCTGCCAAGGCGCGGCGGAAGCGTGCGCGCCCATCGCAGTTTGCAAACCCAAGGGAGCCTCCCATGAAACGGTTTCACGTGCACGTCGCCGTGGATGATCTCAAGCAATCCATCGGCTTTTATTCGGCGCTATTCGCGGCAAAGCCGAGCATCGTCAAGACGGACTATGCGAAGTGGATGCTTGATGATCCGCGCGTTAATTTCGCCATTTCGACGCGCGGCCGGCAACCCGGACTCGACCATCTCGGCATCCAAGCCGAGAGCAGCGACGAACTGAAAGAGATTTACGCGCGGCTTCATAGGGCGGGCGGCGACATTGTCGAGCAAGGCCAAACGGCTTGCTGTTATGCCAAATCGGAGAAGTCATGGATTGATGATCCGGCCGGCATTTCGTGGGAGACATTCCACACGACCGGCGAAAGCACCGACTACGGCGATGGCAGCGGCGAGCGTGTGGCGCGCGTCGCGCACGAGACATCGTGTTGCACACCCGCGCCGAGTGTCGCAAAGCCTGCCGCCGCATGCGGCTGTTCGGCCGCTTGAGGCTGTACCGTGGCGGAACCCTACAATGTGCTCTTTCTGTGCACTGGCAATTCCGCGCGCTCGATCATGGCGGAGGCTATTTTGAACAAAGTCGGCGCGGGAAAATTCCGCGCCTACAGCGCCGGCAGTCGTCCCAAGGGCAGCGTGCATCCTAAGACGATCCAGCTACTGCAAAGCCTCGGCTATGACACGTCGGGCTTTCGATCGAAGTCATGGGACGAATTCGCCCGGCCCGGCGCACCGGAATTCGATTTCGTGTTCACCGTCTGCGACAACGCGGCCGCCGAAACCTGTCCGCTGTGGCCCGGCCAGCCGATGATGGCGCATTGGGGCGTGCCCGATCCCGCGGAGGCCACGGGCACGGATGCCGAAATCGCCCTCGCCTTCAAGGACGCCTACCGGATGCTCAATCAGCGCATCGGCATTTTCATCTCATTGCCGCTGCGCTCGCTCGATCAACTGACGCTGCAAAAGAAGCTCAAGGACATTGGCCGCATCGGCAATGCGGTCGAACGCGCGTGAAGTCGTCGCTTGCGCAGCGCGCCGCTGCCGAGGGCCTGGGGACGGCATTCTTGCTCGCAGCCGTCGTTGGCTCGGGGATCATGGCAGCCAAGCTCGCCGGCGGTAACGGCGCGCTCGCCCTGCTCTGCAACACGCTTCCGACCGGCGCGATTCTCGCCGTGCTGATCCTGACATTCGGTCCCGTGTCCGGCGCGCATTTCAATCCGGCCGTCAGCATGGCGCGCGTGCTGCGCGGCGAGTTGCCGGCAAGCGTTGCGGCCATGTACGTCGGCGCGCAGATTTTCGGCGGCATCGTCGGCGTGCTCGCCGCACACGCCATGTTTGAGCTTCCTTTGTGGCAAATCTCCATGTCGGTGCGAACAGGCCCCGGCCAATGGTTCGCCGAATTCGTCGCCACGTTCGGACTATTGCTGACGATCCTCGGATGCGCCGTGCGGACGCCGGCCGCAATTCCTTACGCGGTCGGCCTCTACATCACGGCGGCCTATTGGTTCACCGCATCAACCTCGTTCGCCAACCCGGCGGTGACCATCGCTCGCGCATTTTCGGACACCTACGCGGGCATCGCCCCGGCTGGCGCGCCGGCGTTCATCTGTGCCCAGCTTGTCGGTGCGCTCGCGGCGGTTGCTGTTGCGCGATGGCTGTGGCGATAGGGACAGCTTAAAAGCGCTACTTGCGGAAGTGCCTGCCGAGCCCCTGCCAGCCCTCGAAATAGTCGTGCTGCAATTCGGACGACTCGATGGCGTAGCGCGTGAGCCGCATCGCATAGCGGCTCTCGAACATGAACGCCATGGTGTCCTCGATCTTGTGCGGCTTGAGCTCGGCGTGCGAGGCGCGCTCCCAGGTCTCGGCGTCGGGACCATGCGCGGTCATGCAATTGTGCAGGCTTGCGCCGCCCGGCAGGAAGCCTTCGGCCTTGGCGTCATAGACGCCGTGCAGCAGGCCCATGAACTCGGTCATGACGTTGCGGTGATACCAGGGCGGGCGGAACGTATCCTCGCCGACCAGCCAGCGCGGCGGGAAGATGACGAAATCGATATTGGCGGTGCCGGGCACATCCGACGGCGCCGTCAGTACGCTGTAGATCGATGGGTCGGGGTGGTCGAAGCTGACCGTGCCGATCACCATGAAGCGCGCCAGATCGTATTTGTAGGGCGCGAAATTGCCGTGCCAGGCGACGACGTTGAGCGGCGAGTGATCCATTTCCGCGGCCCACAGGTTGCCCTGGAACTTCGCCACCATCACGCAGGGCGCCTTGGCGTCCTCGTAGGCCGCAACCGGGCTCAGGAAATCGCGCACATTGGCAAGGCCGTTCGAGCCCAGCGGGCCGAGCTCCGGCAGCCGCAGCGCGACGCCGTAGTTCTCGCAGACATAGCCGCGCGACGGCCCGTCCGGCAGCGCGACGCGAAAGCGCAAGCCCCGCGGGATCACCACGATCTCGCCGGGCGATGCTTCGATGACGCCGAGCTCGGTGGCGAAGCGGGCGCGGCCCTGCTGCGGCACGATGAGCATTTCGCCGTCGGCGTTGTAGAAGCAGCGGTCGGTCATCGAGCGGTTGGCGGCATAGATGTGGACAGCCATGCCGACCTGTGTCGCCACGTCGCCATTGCCGCCGAGCGTCACCATGCCCTCGACGAAGTCCGTGGGCTTCTGCGGAATAGGGATCGGGCTCCAGCGCAATTGCGTCGGCGTCGCGTCGACGTCGTTGAACGGCGCGCTGCGGA
>DATJYT010000236.1:0-9118 GCA_035499475.1 Xanthobacteraceae bacterium
CCGCAAACGGCGGCACTGGAACCATTCGCGCGGCCCGAAATACTTGCCGCAGACCTCTCCTCGTTTGCCCTCGATCTTGCCGCCTGGGGCAGCCCGCCGGCGAAATTGGCGTTCCTCGATCCGCCGCCGCGCGCAGCCTTCGGTGAAGCAAAGTCTCTGCTCAGCGCGCTCGGCGCAATCGACGGCGATGGCCGCATCACCGAGCAGGGCCGTCGCCTGCGCCAGCTGCCGCTGCCGCCCCGGCTCGCCCGAATGGTGGTCGACGCGGGCGCCGCGGGCGAAGCAGAACAAGCCGCCGAGATCGCGGCGCTGATCGGTGAACGCGGCCTCGGCGGCGATGATCTCGACCTGCGCGAACGCCTCAACACACTCGCCCGCGACCGCTCGGCGCGGGCGCGCGATGCCCGCGCGATGGCACAACGCTGGGCAGAGATTGCCGGAGCACCGAACACTTCAAAGAGTGCGGAATTGAGTGTCGGCGCGCTGATTGCCCTCGCCTATCCTGAACGCATCGCCAAGAATCGAGGCGGCGGATCGGGCGCGTTCCTGCTCGCCAATGGCCGCGGCGCCAACGTCGATACCGCCTCGCCGCTCGCGCGGGAGCAGTTTCTCGCGGTAGCCGAACTCACCGGCGCCGCCGCTCAGGGCCGCATCCTCTCTGCAGCGCCGATTTCACTTGCCGAGATTGAAGCGCGGTTCGGCGATCGCATAGCGACGCGCGAGGAGATTACGTTCGATAACGCGAGCATGAGCCTGCGCGGGCGCCGAAGCCGGCGGCTCGGCGCGATCGTGCTTGCCGAGCAGCCGGTGCCGGTCGCGCCGGACGAAGACACTGCGCGAAAGCTGGCCGAGGGCATTGCCGCAGCCGGCATCGACCGGCTGCCGTGGACGAAGCTGCAGAAGCAATACCGCGACCGGGTCCGGTTCTTGCGAACGAGCGAAGGCGATGAGTGGCCCGACCTTTCCGATACGGCGCTCGTCGCGAGCGTCGGCACGTGGCTTGCGCCGCACCTCGGCACCAAGACTTCGCTGGGCGAAGTCACATCCGAAGACCTCGAACAAGCCTTGGCTCTGCTTGTGCCCTGGCCGCTCAAACGTCGGCTTGAAGCCGAAGCGCCGACGCATTTCCTGGCCCCCACGGGCTCGCATGTGCCAATCGACTACGAAGCCGAAGGCGGACCGAAAATCTCCATCCGGGTGCAAGAACTGTTCGGACTTAGTCTCCATCCGACGATCGCGAACGGTAAAGTGCCACTATTGATCGAGTTGCTGTCGCCCGCGCATCGGCCGGTGCAGATGACGCGCGATCTGCCCGGATTCTGGCGCGGCAGCTATGCTGCCGTGCGCGCTGAAATGCGCGGCCGTTATCCGCGTCATTCATGGCCCGACGATCCTGTCGCCGCGCAACCGACGCGGCGTGCCAAGCAGCGCACGGTCTGACGCCTCGGTCGACGCACGGCGCCCGAACCGGCCATCAATGTGTGAGACCGCGATATCGATTAGCTTCGAGTCGACCCTTCGTATTGCGGGCCGACAAAATCATCGGATGAAACTGCACGAATTTTTAGGCAATGTCGTCTTATATACCGGTCAATCGCCGCACGATCGGCCGAGCCGCCGACGCGACCAACAAAGCCGCACCAGCGCCGATTTGTAACGGTTGAATTTCCGTCGATCTTTACTCGTTAATTTAAAACAACCATAGGGGATTCTTTGTAGCAATACATCGCCAATCATTTTTGAGCAGGTGCAGAATGACACGCTTCTTCTTCGACCTAAAAAAGCAAGGGCAATCGCTCCTGGACTATCGCGGTCACGACTTTAGAAGTTCGAACGCCGCGATGGAATTCGCCGAGGCCATTGCGTTGGATTTGCGGCACTGCCTGACCAGCAGCTGGAACGGCTGGTCTGTGGAGGTCCGCAACGCTCAAGGCATGCGATTCGCTTCGCTGCAAGTTGACGGCCAGGGGCTGGAACTCGAAGCCGCGTAAGGCTGCGCGGATTTTCCGGACAAATTTAGCACTTCGCTTACCGCCGCACCTCAAATCCGGCGCATGACAGCGCCGGATTAGGCCCTTCTTAGCTGCGGCATGTTGAATTGCCGTCCGGATCGACCGGGACAGCCTTCATGCGCGCCGTTATCACGCTTGCCGTGGCCTCGCTCGCCGCCGCAGTCACCGTGCCGCGGTATTTCGCACAGACGAGCGCCGTCCCGTCCGCGTTACCGGCTCACGCCATGATGGCCGCGCATCCCGCGCCCGTCGCGGCCTCGACACCGGCAGATTCCCGATCCGTCATCGTGCCGCGCGACCACCGCGGCCATTTCGAGGTCGACGGCCGGGTCGACGGCCGCCATTTGAAATTCATGGTCGACACCGGCGCCTCGGTCATCGCGCTTACCGCGAGCGACGCCGCGACCCTCGGCATTCATCCGGCCAACCGAGAATTTGCGGCGCTGATCAGAACGGCAAACGGCACCGTTCGTGGAGCACCTATCACCCTCAACCTGGTCGAGATCCAGGACATCATGTTGCGCGACGTCGCCGCCCTGGTGCTGCCCGACGGAGCGCTGAGCGACAATCTGCTTGGTCTGTCATTTCTGTCACGGCTCCGCCGCTTCGAGTACGCCGAAGGCAGGCTGGTGCTTGAACAATAGCGCGTGACATCCCGAACGAAACCATTTCGGCGGCGTGCTGTTTAGGCTATTGCTGGCCGGCCTTCAATTCGAGTGAATTTTTCCAGGAATCTTTCGATGTTTCCCAAGCCGAAGCCGTCGCTCAAGCCGAACACCTATGCCTACGAATCGGAGCCGATGGTGAAATCCACCGGCTTTCGCGAATATGACGCGCGCTGGCTGTTCGGCAGCGAGATCAACCTGATGGGTGTCGAAGCGCTCGGTCTCGGCCTCGGCACGCTCATTCAGGAACTCGGCGCCAAGCCGGCGATCGTCACCGGCCATGATTTCCGCTCTTACTCAGCCTCGATCAAGATGGCGCTGACCAACGGCCTGATCGCGGCGGGCTGCAAAGTTCATGATATCGGCCTCGCTCTAACGCCGATGGCCTATTTCGCCCAATTCGACCTCGACGTGCCGTGCGTCGCGATGGTTACCGCGTCGCATAATGACAACGGCTGGACCGGCGTGAAGATGGGCGTCAATCGCCCGCTCACCTTCGGACCTGACGAAATGACGCGGCTCAAGGACATCGTGCTGGGCGGCCGATACAAGATGCGTTCCGGAGGCGCTTATGAGTTCGTCGAGAATTTTCCAGCACGCTATCTCGCCGACATCACCAAGCGGCCGAAGCTCAAGCGCAGGCTCAAGGTGGTGTGCGCCTGCGGCAACGGAACCGCGGGCGCGTTTGCGCCGCAGGCGCTGGCGGCGATCGGATGCGAGGTGATACCGCTCGACTGCGAGCTCGACCACACCTTCCCGCGCTACAATCCGAATACCGAAGACATGAAGATGCTGCATGCCATGCGAGACGCCGTGCTGGCGAACAAGGCCGATGTCGCCTTGGGCTTCGACGGCGACGGCGACCGTTGCGGCGTGGTCGACAATGACGGCGATGAGATCTTCGCCGACAAGGTCGGCGTCATGCTGGCGCGCGATATGTCGGCGCAACACAAAGGCGCGCTGTTCGTCGCCGACGTGAAATCGACCGGCCTGTTCATGACCGATCCGGTACTCATCAAGAATGGCGCCAAAGCCGACTACTGGAAGACTGGACACTCTTACATGAAACGACGGGTCAATGAGATCGGCGCCATCGCCGGCTTCGAAAAGTCCGGCCACTTCTTCTTCAACAAGCCCCTCGGTCGCGGCTACGATGACGGCCTTATCTTCGCCTTTGCGGTCTGCGACATGCTTGAACGAAATCCGGGAAAAAGCATGGCCGACCTGAAGAACGCGCTGCCGAAAACGTGGTCTTCGCCCACCATGTCGCCGCACTGCGCCGACGAGGAGAAATACGGCGTGGTCGATGCGGTCGTTCGGCACTTCGAAGGCGAAAAAAAGAAAGGCAACAAAGTCGCGGGGCAGGCAATCCGTGACCTGGTCACTGTCAATGGCGTGCGCGTCACAGTGGAGGACGGCACCTGGGGCCTCGTTCGCGCCTCGTCTAACAAGCCCGAGCTGGTCGTCGTCGTGGAGAGCCCGATTTCGGAAGCCCGCATGCGCGACATGTTCAAGTCGGTCGATGCCGTATTGCGCACGCACAAAGAAGTCGGCGAGTACAACCAGACGATCTAGCCCGCCGTACAATCCAATTCAGCGCGACCAGTCCCGCGCCGTCGGCTGCAGGCGAAACAAGTTATACTTCCTTGAACACGTCGATCTCCAGCGCCCCCGGGAACATCGAGCGCCACGTTTGCAGATAGGCCTGCATCCGCGCATCGCTGGCGAGACGCTGACGATTGAGCTCCCAATCCTCATTCGCTTCGTACTCGATCTCCTGAACAAACTTCGCCGGATCATCGACGTTTTGCAGGAGGCGCATCTGTGCATTGCCGAACATCTGATAGAACGGCGCCGCCGCCTTGATCATCGCCGCCACCTGACCTGGATCGGCCGCCGGCAGCGTAAATCTCATTTGCAGCGTTCGCTTGACCTTCGCGGCGCCGTTGCTCATCGCATATTCCTATTTCATGGTTTTGCGGAACCGATGCGCCGGATAGACGCCGAGAATCCGCAATGTCTTCGGTTGCGATACGAATTCCAGTTCTTCGAGAGCGAGTTCGAGGCCCCGATCCTTCGGATGGCCCTGCACGTCAGCATAAAACTGCGTGGCCGAGAAGCTGCCGTCGACCATGTAGCTCTCGAGCTTGGTCATGTTGACGCCGTTGGTCGCGAAGCCGCCCAGCGCCTTGTAGAGCGCGGCCGGTATGTTGCGCACCTGAAATACAAAAGTCGTCATCACGCGCTTTTCCCTGCGGTTCGCCCAAACCGGCTTGCGCGATAAGACGACGAAACGCGTGGTGTTGTGCTTGTCGTCGGCAACGTCCTTTTTCAAAATCTTCAACCCGTAGATTTTCGCCGCGAGCTTGGTCGCCAGCGCAGCGCGCGTTATGTCGCCCGCTTCCGCGACTTCCCGCGCCGCGCCCGCAGTATCCGCCGCGACCACCGCCTTAATGCGGAGGGCGCGAATGATATTGCGACACTGACCGAGCGCATGGACATGGCTCTCGACCGTCTTGATCGACCGCAACGTTGCCCCGCGCGGCGCCATCAGCTGATGCTGCACCGGCAAAAACCACTCGGCGACGATGTGGAGATTAGACTTCGGCATGAGATGGTGGATATCCGCCACTCGGCCGGCCACCGAATTGTCAATTGGGATCATGGCGAGGTCGGCGCGACCGCTGCGCACCGCGGCAAATGCGTCCTCAAAGGTCGGACAGGCCATGGGCTCGTAGCCCCGATAGGCCTGGTTGCAGGCGATGTGCGAATTGGCACCCGGCTCGCCCTGATATGCGATTTTCCTGCGTCGCTTCATGACCGGCTGGTTAGCATGGCGCGCGCCGTTTCCAAATCCTCGGGCGTATCGACGCCGAGAGGGACCGTGTCGACGATCGTCACGTCAATCCGCATGCCGGCTTCCAGGGCGCGGAGCTGCTCCAGTTTCTCGCGCTGCTCGAGCGGCGACGGCGGCAGCCTGACGAAGCGCTCCAACGCCGAACGGCGAAAGGCATAGAGACCGATGTGATGATAGAGCGGCCCCTCGCCGAAGGGAGCCGTTGCCCGCGTAAAATAAAGGGCGCGGAGCCGCGCCGGACCGACCGGCGTTCCGACCACCTTAACGACGTTGGAATTGCTGCGTTCGGCCGGCGTTCTGATTTCAGCGGCAAGGGTGGAGACGTCAACAGCCTGATCCGAGAGCGGCCCCAGTGCCGCAGCAATATCGCCTGGCGAGAGAGTCGGCAGGTCACCCTGCACGTTGACGATGATCTTCGCGCTGCCATCCGGATCGACCTTACCAAGCGCTTCGAAAATACGGTCGGAGCCGGAATTGTGGTCGGCGCGGGTCATGACGGCGCTCCCGCCGGACTTTTCCACCGCCGCGGCGACGGCGGGCGAATCGGTTGCCACCACCACAGCACCGAGCTTGGCGGCCTGTGCGCGGCGCAGCACATGAACAATCATCGGCTCTCCCGCAATTTCGGCGAGCGGCTTGCCCGGTAACCGGGTCGAAGCCATGCGGGCGGGAATGAGGATGAGGATATCGGCCATTTGGCGTAGCCCGTTGTGGTTATACGGGTTGCAAGCAACGCGGCAAACCGGCTAATTGTGCACCGCCTACCCTCCCCCGCAGCGGAGCCTGCCCGCGATGAATTCGTTCGAACTCAACAAGATTCTTGGCGCCGTGCTGGGGACCTGTCTGGTTGTGCTTGCCGTTCATATCGCCTCCGGAGCGATCTACGCACCAGCCGTTCCCGCCAAGCCGGGTTACGAGATTGCAGTGAAGGAGGAACAGCCGGCGCAGCCCGCAGGCGGAGCCGCCAAGGAGGTCCCGATTGAGAGCCTCCTTGCCACCGCGTCGGTGCAACAAGGCGAGCAAGCCGCCAAGGTCTGCCTGACGTGCCACAACATGGGCAAGGGCCAAGGTAACAAAGTCGGCCCCGATCTCTATGGGGTGGTCGGTCGTCAAGTTGCGTCTGAATCGGGCTTTAATTATTCGAGCGCGCTGAAGTCCAAGGGTGGCGCCTGGACGTTCCAAGCGCTCAACCCGTGGCTGGCCAATCCTCGCGGCGACGTTCCGGGCACGCTGATGACCTTCGGCGGCATACCAAACGAGAAACAGCGCGCCGACATCATCGACTACCTCAATTCAAATTCCGACAATCCGTTGCCCTTGCCCAAGGCAGCCGATAACCAGTCCAGTCCGCCGCCGGATACCGCCGGCGCCCCGGCGGCCCCCAAGAAATAGCCAAGCGGCCACACGTGAGCTCGTCTGGCGCGGCGGCTGGCCGTTTGACACTGTGCACGGATGTCCATGTGTCGCGGCTCTCCGGCTTGGCTTTGCCGTAATTCAGCCGAACAATACTCGCGATTGCGTCGGCCCGCCGTGTGCGCGGCGCCTCACGCCTTGTCAGGCCCCACATGCGCGGGCAAAATTGCAATAACCGCGGCCGACACGATGGAGTGACGGCAAACATCACTGCCTATTTCCCTTCATCATATTGGAGCCTCAGGTGAACCGGCGATCTCTGCTCAAATCCGCCTTGCCCGCACTCGCCGCTTGGCGGCTTCCGCTGCCCCGGTGGATAAGCCCCGCGCAGGCGGAGGACAAAGTCTGGCGTCATGGATTGTCGCTGTTTGGTGAGCTGAAATATCAGCCAGGTTTCAAGATGTTCGAGTACGTCAACGCCAAAGCCCCAAAAGGCGGCACGGCGCGGCAGATCGCGCTCGGCACTTACGACAATTTCAACCCTGTCATCGCCGGAGTGAAAGGATCCCTCGCCGCTGGCGTCGATCTTCTCTACGATACCCTTTTGGTCGCGTCGCTTGATGAAGTGTCGAGTGAGTACGGTCTGATCGCCGAGAGTGTATCCTACCCTGAAGACCACTCGTCAGCGACTTATCGCCTTCGCCCCGAGGCAAAGTGGCACGACGGCACGCCGATCACGCCGGATGATGTGATCTTTTCCTTCGAGTCCTACAAGAAGCTAAGCCCCCATTCGGCCGCCTACTACCGTCACGTCTCCAAGATCGAAAAGACCGGCGATCACGAGGTCACCTTCACGTTCGATGCACCCGGCAACCGCGAACTTCCGCAAATCGTCGGCGAACTCACGGTGCTGCCGAAAGCCTGGTGGACGGGCACCGACAAGGACGGCAAGCAACGCGACATCGGCGCCACCACACTCGAGCCGCCGCTCGGCTCCGGGCCTTATAAAATCAAGGAGTTCACACCCGGGCGCGCGATCGCGCTGGAACGCGTTAAGAATTATTGGGCCAGCAATCTCAACGTCAATATCGGCCGCGACAATTTCGATGAGCTGCATTTCGAATATTTCCGCGACACCACCGTCGCGCTCGAAGCCTTCAAGGCCGATACGGTCGACTGGCGCACAGAGAACAGCGCGAAGAATTGGGCTACCGCCTATGATTTCCCGGCGGTCAACGATAAGCGCGTCCTGCTCGAGGAGTTCCCGATCCGCAATGTCGGCATCATGCAGGGCTTCGCTTTCAATATCCGCCGCGAGAAATTCCAGAACCCGCGCGTCAGATTTGCGTTCAACTGCGCTTTCAACTTCGAAGAGATGAACAAACAGATCTTCTTTGGCCAGTACAAGCGCATTGCCAGCTATTTCGAAGGCACCGAACTCGCCGCGACTGGGCTGCCGACGGGGCGCGAACTCGAATTCCTGGAAACGGTGCGCGACAAGGTTCCGCCGGAGGTCTTCAAGAAGCCCTACATTAATCCTGTCAACAGCACGCCAGCCGAAATACGCGATAATCTGCGCGACGCTCTGCGACTGTTCAAGGAATCGGGCTACGAGGTGCGTGATCAGGTCATGGTCAATGCCAAGACCGGAGAGCCTTTCACGGTCGAGTTCCTTGCCGAGGATCCGAGCTTCGAGCGCATCTTTCTGTTCTATAAGCCGTCGCTGGACAGGCTGGGGCTCACGGTCACGGTTCGCACGGTTGACGAAGCGCAATACGAGAACCGCCTGCGCACGTGGGATTTCGACATCATGACCGCCGCCTGGGGCGAGACGCTGTCGCCGGGCAACGAGCAGCGCAGCTATTGGGGTTCCCAGGCGGCCGATCAGCCGGGCTCGCTCAATGTTATCGGCATCAAGAATCCGGCAGTCGATGCCATGATCGAGCACATTGTCTACGCAAAAAATCGGCCAGAGCTGGAGGCCGCCACGCGGGCGCTCGACCGCATTCTGCTGTGGAACCACTACGTCGTGCCGCAGTGGACCTACGGCAGGGTGCGCAGCGCGCGCTGGGACCGCTTTGGCCATCCCGACCCAATGCCGAAATACGGCAGGGCCGCATTCCCGACGGTCTGGTGGTGGGACGCCGACAAGGCCGCCAAGGTCTCGCGCACGTGATTCGGCCGACCCGCAGGCGCATCCTCGCGCTCGCGGCGGCGTCGACGGCGGGGAT
>DATJYT010000237.1:0-3995 GCA_035499475.1 Xanthobacteraceae bacterium
CAAACGGCCGGATGAAAACGCCTTCGCTGATAAAGCGTTGTCGCAGGGCGTTGAGATTTTCGATACGGTCGAGTTCGACCACGCCGATGGCGCCTTTAACCCTGACGTCCTTGACGCCGACGAGCTCTCGGCACGGTTCGAGGCCTTGCCGCAGCGCGCCTTCGATCTTCCTCACTTGGCCAAGCCTGGGCTCGCTCTCAAACAGATCGAGCGAGGCGTTGGCGGCAGCACAGGCGAGCGCATTCGCCATAAAGGTCGGCCCGTGCATCAGCGCCTGTGCGGGATCGTCCGACCAGAACGCGTCGAAGACCTTGCGGTTCGCGATCGTGGCGGCGAGCGGCAGCGTGCCTCCCGTCAGCGCTTTCGATAGGGTGATAATATCCGGCGCGATGTCCGCTTGCTGAAACCCGAACATCGAGCCGGTGCGGCCGAACCCGGTGAAAATCTCGTCGAAGACCAGGAGCAATTCGTAGTGGTCGGCCGCGGCCCGCAACCGGCGGAGCACATCGGCATCGTAGAAACGCATGCCACCGGCGCCCTGCACCAGGGGCTCGACGATGATCGCCGCGATCTCATGCGAGCGCTCTTCAACCACCCGTTCAAAGGCGCTCGTGCTTCTATCATCGGCCGGCAGCGCGACGCTGATCTGTTCCGGCAACAGCCCGCGAAATGCGGCGTGCATACTGTCCTGCGGATCGGAGACCGCCATCGCGCCGGTGGTGTCGCCATGATAGCTGCCGGCGAATGCGAGGATGCGGGTGCGGCCGCGTACGCCGCGATTGCGCCAGTATTGCACCGCCATTTTCAGCGCGACCTCGACGGCAACTGAGCCTGACTCGCTGAAGAAGACGCGGTCGAGCCCGGCGACGCCGAGGTGCCCGGCGAGCCGCCGTGCCAGCGTCAGGGCCGGCTCATGCACCATGCCGCCGAACATCACGTGCGGCATCTGCGCAAGCTGGCGCTCGACTGCGGCGCGGATATGCGGGTGATTATAGCCGTGGCAGGCTGTCCACCATGACGCAATGCCGTCGATCAATTCGCGGCCGTCGGCAAGCACGATGCGGCTGCCGCGGGTCGCCGTGACGGCGAGCGGGGGGATCGCCGTCTTCATCTGCGCGTAGGGCAGCCAGATGTGATCAAGGCCGGCCGCGTACCAGTCGGGCACAGCGGCTTTTTTTCCCTTGTTTTCTCTGGCATTACCCGACATTCGGGACTTTCATGCTGGGGCTGGATTCGCATTGTGCCTGCCGGCTCGGCCGAGGTCACGATGCTTCCATGGACGAGGTCCGCACGGAGAGGCAATGCGGTCGCTCGATGAATACGCGTGCGAAAAACTCGCGGGGCTGGAGCGCGCCGGGCTGCGGCGGTCGCCCGTGGTGACGGCGCGCGACGGCATCTGGGCCGAGCGCGACGGCCGCCGTCTGCTGTCGTTTTCCTGCAACGATTATCTTAATCTCAGCGGCCATCCGGCAGTTATCAAAGCGGCAATCGAGGCGACGCAGCGATACGGCGTCGGCGCTGGCGCCTCGCGGCTTGTGACCGGCAATCATCCGCTTTATCTGGAGCTTGAAGCGCGGCTGGCGCGGCTCAAGGGCACCGAGGCCGCCTGTGTCTTCGGCTCGGGCTATCTTGCGAATACCGGCATCATTCCGGCGCTGGTCGGCGCCGATGATTTGATCCTCATCGACGAACTATCGCACGCTTGCATGCATGCCGGCGCCAAGCTCAGCAGCGCCGATGTCTTGCGCTATCGCCATGCCGACGCCGCGCATGCCGAGGCGCTGTTGGCCGAACACCGCGCCAGCCACGCGCGCGCCCTGATCGCCACCGACGGCGTGTTCTCCATGGACGGCGATCTTGCGCCGCTGCAAGCGCTGTCGCTCCTGGCGCAGCGTTTCGACGCGTGGCTTCTTGCCGATGACGCCCACGGCTTCGGCGTCGTCGGCAACGGCCGTGGCTCGACCTTTGCGGATGGGCCAGCCGAAGTGCCGCTGCAAATGGGGACGCTATCCAAGGCGGTCGGCGGCTATGGTGGTTATCTGTGCGCCTCGGGTCCCGTCATCGACCTGATGCGCACGCGCGCACGCACCTTCATCTATTCGACCGGCTTGCCGCCGGGGACCGTGGCAGGTGCCATTGCAGCCATCGATCTGATCGAACGTGAGCCGAACTATGCCGCCGCCCCGCTACGCAAAGCCAGAATGTTCGCCCGCGCGCTCAACCTGCCGGAGGCGCAAAGCGCCATCGTGCCGTTGATTGTCGGCAAGTCCGAGACGGCACTCGCCGCCTCCAGGGAACTTGCGGACGAAGGCTTCCTGGTGGTGGCGATCAGGCCGCCGACCGTACCGGCCGGCACGGCCCGGCTCCGCTTTGCATTCACGGCCCAACATCCCGACAGCGAGATCGAACGTCTGGCCGACGCAGTGCGACGGCGGGTGCTGGAGCGCGCCGCATGAGCGCGGTCTTCATCACTGCGACCGGCACCGACGTCGGCAAGACATTCGTCGCAGCCTCGCTGATCCGGCACTTGCGCGACATGGGTCATACGGTGGAAGCGCTCAAGCCGGTCGTCAGCGGCTATGATCCGGCGCAGATCGCGAGCAGCGATCCCGGCATCCTGCTCCACGCGCTGGGCCGGCCGGTCACCGCCAAGGATGTTGACCGTATCTCACCCTGGCGCTTTCGTGCGGCGCTATCGCCCGATCTCGCAGCCAGCCGCGAAGGCCGACCGATTGATGTCGACGCCGTCATTGGCTTTTGCCAGCGCGCGGTCGAGGAGCGGCGCGGCACGCTGCTGATCGAGGGCGTCGGGGGGATCATGGTACCGCTTAATGACCGCCGCACCATTCTCGACGTCATGATGGCGCTGCGGCTGCCGCTTATCCTCGTCACCGGCAGCTATCTGGGCGCAATCAGCCATACTCTCACCGCTGTCGATTCCCTGTTCCAGCGCGACATGAACCTGCTTGCGATCATCGTCAGCGAGACGCCTGGCAGCACGGTGCCTCTTAACGACGTGGTGGCCACGCTGGCACGGTTCGTGGAACCGGTCATCGGCCTGCCGCGTTCGCGCCGCCCGGCTGGCGATCCTGGCGCGAACCCAGGGTTCGGCCGTATTTTCGGTCGAAATGTCGGGCAAGCTCCCAGGCGGGGTGGTTAGCGCGACGAGGTGAACTCGTGCAGATGCGGAAAGTTTCTTGGGTGCTTATTGGCGCGGCGGCTGGCGTGGCACTGACGCTCGGGCTCGCGCCGCCGCGCGTCGCGGTAACCGGAGCGGACGCCAAGCCCGTCCCCAAAACCGAGCTTTACCGGCTGCTCACGCTATTCGGCGATGCGTTCGAACGGGTCCGCACCGACTACGTTGAAAAACCCGACGACGGCAAACTGGTGATCTCAGCCGTCAACGGCATGCTCTCGAACCTCGATGATTCGTATTACGTCGATCCACAGGCGCTGAACCACTCGGATGTTTGTTCAGGCCCGAGCTGCGCCGGTTTTGGCGATATTGGAATCTCCTACACGATGGAGGATGGCCTCGCCACGGTGGTGACTGTTCTAGACAATTCTCCGGCCGCCAAAACAGAGCTCGTGACTGGCGATGTCATTATTCGCCTCGACGATCATCCGGTCGACGGCCTTACCTTTCGGCAAGTCGGCACCAAATTATCCGGCCAGGTCGGCTCGACTATCCGCCTCACCATCGTGCATCCGGGCCAGGACAAGCCGATCGATATCCCGATCGTGCGCACCATTCCGGCACGAGATTCCGTGAGCTCGCGCGTCGCGGGCGATGACATCGGCTATATCCGTATCGCTCAATTCAACGAGGCGACTTCACAGCAACTGAAAAAGGCGTTCGCGGACATCGGCGCGCGGGCTGCGCCCGACAAACTCAAAGGCTATGTCCTCGATCTGCGCAACAATCCGGGCGGCGTGTTGGAGGATGCGGTGGCGGCCGCCGACGCATTCCTCGATGACGGTGAGATCGTGTCCGT
>DATJYT010000238.1:0-2301 GCA_035499475.1 Xanthobacteraceae bacterium
TGAAAAACCGACCGGCTCAACGCGGCGCCAGGGGAAGCCCGCGGAGAAAGCCGCCGCCGCGATCCCGGCGGCATTCACGGCGATGCCGGAAGCCGAGCGGCTCGCCATCCAGGCCGATCTCGCCTGGCTCGGCGATTACGACGCCACGGCGAACGGCGATCCGGGGGCGCGCACGGTTGAGGCGATCAAGTCCTATCAGCGGCGCCATGGAGCAAAGGACACCGGCGTCCTTACCGATGACGAGCGCGCGGCGCTTGCGGCTGCGGTCAAGGATTCCGAGGACGCGGTCGGCTGGCGGGTGATCGACGACGCAGCGACCGGCGCGCGCTTCGGCTTGCCGACCAAGGTGGTGCCGAAGGCCGGCATGGCGCGCACCGGCAGCCGCTGGATGTCGGGACACGGACAGATTCAGGTCGAGACGCTGCGGCTCGTCGAAGCGTCATTGCCGGCGCTGTTCGACGACGAGCGGCGATCATCGCGGCAGCGCAGCTTCGATTACAGCATGCTCGGCCCGAATTCCTTTATTATTTCCGGCATGCAGGGGCTGAAGAAATTCATCATGCGCGTGCAAGCCCGCGGCAGCGAGCTGCGCGGCATCACTATTCTCTACGACCAGGCGACCGAGGGCACCATGGCGCCAGTCGCCTTGGCGATGGCCGACACGTTTCAGGGCTTCCCCGACCCCAACAGCGCCCCACCACTGGGAGCAAAACGCGGCGTCGAATATGCCACGGCGATCGTGGTTTCAAGCCGCGGGTATCTGGTCACGCTGGCGCGGGTCACGGACGAGTGCCAATCTATTTCGGTGCCCGGCTTCGGCCACGCCGAACGCATTGCCGAGGACAAGTCCAGCGATCTCGCGCTGCTGCGGCTTTACGGCGCGCGCAATCTGACGCCCGCGGCGTTTGCCGGCAGCGACAACAATGCCGACGATGTAACGCTCGTCGGCGTCGCCGATCCGCTGGCGCAGGCCGGCGACGCCGGCGTGACCCGCACGCCGGCGCATCTGACGCCCCAAGGCCTCGACCCTGTGCCGAAGCTCGGCTTTTCCGGCGCGGCGGCGGTGGATGCGCAAGGCCGCTTCGCCGGCATTGTCGAACTCAAATCTGCAGTCGTCGCCGGCCCAACCGCGGCCGGCCCGCAAGCGGCGCTCATTCCGGCCGCAACGGTGCGCGCTTTCCTCGGCAAGCAAGGGATCGCACCGGCGACAGACCGCGCCGCGATCGAGCAATCGATCGTGCGCGTGATCTGCGTGCGGAATTGATCGGAGTATTTGGACAGCGTTTTCGTCCGGTGTTCCCCGGATGCGGTGCAGCGCGCAGCGGTGCACCGCTGATCCGGGGCCGTCGCAAGCCCGGCCCTTGGCCGCCCAGAACTTGGAACGATCCCGGGTCTGCAGCGCACCACTCCGCTTCGCTCCGTGCTGCGCAGCGCCCGGGAAACGGCGGTAATATTGCTCATGGAAAAGCGTTACTTTGTCTACATTCTCGCGAACCGGCCGAAGGGGGTGCTTTACGTCGGCGTCACCAACAACATAGCGCGCCGCATTTGGGAGCACAGGACAAAAGTGGTTCCGGGATTTACGAGCAAGTATGGTGTGACACTGCTTGTCTACTACGAAGAACATAGGTCCATTCTGGAGGCGCGCGAGCGGGAACGAGCGTTGAAGCACTGGCGTCGAGCGTGGAAATTCAAGCTCGTAGAACAAGTGAATCCAGATTGGCGTGACCTTTATGACGAATTGATCTTGCTGTGAATCCTTGTTCCCCGGATGCGGTGCAGCGCGCAGCGGTGCACCGCTGATCCGGGGCCGTCGCAAGCCCGGCGCTTGGTGGCGCTGAGCTTGGAACGATCCCGGGTCTACAGCGCATCACTCCGCTTCGCTCCGCGCTGCGCAGCGCCCGGGAAACAGCGGTTATGAATCAGGGCCCGCGGGCTGCGCCCGCGTCCCGGAATGACGCTACCGGTTCTGAAACTTCGCCGGCCGCTTCTCGATGAACGCCGTCATGCCTTCCTTCTGATCCGCGGTTGCGAACAGCGAGTGGAAGATGCGCCGCTCGAAGCGCACGCCTTCCGCCAGCGACGTCTCGAAGGCGCAGTTGACCGCCTCCTTGGCCGCCAGCACCGACGGCAACGACAGCGACGCGATGGTTTGCGCGGCCTTCATCGCCTCGTCCATGAGGCTCGCGAGCGGCACGATGCGGGCGACGAGCCCTGCGCGCTCGGCCTCCTGAACCTCCATCATGCGGCCGGTGAGGATCAGGTCCATGGCCTTCGCCTTGCCGACGGCGCGGGTCAGCC
>DATJYT010000239.1:0-5411 GCA_035499475.1 Xanthobacteraceae bacterium
ATCGCTCGACGGGGAGCGAGATGGACCGGTTTGTGTCCCACTACATGCTCCGTCTGGATGCCAAGGGGAGAGTCTCGGTGCCGGCAGCATTTCGCGCGGTCCTGGCGCGCGACGGCTTCGACGGCCTTTATTGCCATCCGGCGCTGGACCGGCCCGCGCTCGATGCCGGCGGCAATGCGCTGCTGGCCGAGATCGACGCGCTTGTTGCCGGCTTCTCACCTTATTCGGACCAGCGCGAGCAGTTCTCGCTGTCGCTCTACGGCAGCAGCGAGACATTGAAGATCGATGCCGAAGGTCGCGTGACGCTGACCGAGACGCTCAAGGCTCATGCCGGGATCAGCGACGCGGTCGCGTTCGTGGGTCTCGGCCACAAATTTCGAATCTGGGAACCCGGCCGCTTTCGTGCGGAACTCGCGGAGGCCACCGAGAAGGTCCGCGCCTTCAAGCAGGAACTGGGGACCCGGATGGCGGCGGCAAAACCGCTCGGAGCACGGGAATGATGGCGAGCAGCGACAGCAACGCTGTCGCTGGCGGACTGGCTCGCCATATTCCCGTGCTTGCCGGCCGTGTCGTTGAGTGGCTTGGCGTGCGCGAGGGCGGACTCTACATCGACGCCACGTTCGGAGCCGGCGGCTATACGCGCGCCATCCTGGCGACGCCCGGCGCGCGCGTTATTGCCGTCGACCGCGACCAAAGCGCGGTCGCGCAGGGCGCTGCGTTGGTGCAGGAGGCGCACGGGCGCCTCGATCTGGTCGAGGACCGCTTCTCAAATCTCGGCAATGCTGCTGGCGGCGCGGCGACCGCCGACGGCGTCGTCTTCGACCTCGGCGTCTCCTCCATGCAGCTCGACGAGGCGGCGCGCGGATTTTCGTTCCGGCTCGACGGGCCGCTTGACATGCGCATGGGGCGCGGCGGCCCAAGCGCGGCCGATATCGTGGCGCGTGCCGGTGAGCGCGATCTCGCCGCCATCATCGCGACGCTCGGCGAAGAACGCCATGCCCGCGCCATCGGGCGCGCGATCATCAAGGCGCGCGGCGAAGCGGCGATCGAAACCACGCGGGCGCTGGCCGACATCGTCGCGCGCGTCGTGCATGCGCGCGATAGCGCCATTCATCCCGCCACCCGCACGTTTCAGGCGCTGCGGATTTTCGTCAACGACGAGCTTGGCGAACTGGCGGCGGGTCTCGCCGCCGCCGAGCGCGTGCTCAAGCCTTCCGGGCGTCTGGTCGTGGTCGCCTTCCATTCGCTCGAGGACCGCATCGTCAAGACCTTCCTCGCCGAAAGAAGCCGGGCGACGGCGGGCTCGCGCCATCGGCCTGAAGTCGAGCAAGCGCCGGCGACGTTCCGCCTGCTGACGCGGCGTCCCGAAACGCCCGCCGACGCCGAAATCGCGGCCAATCCGCGGGCGCGGTCGGCCAAGCTGCGCGCCGCCGAGCGCACCGATGCCGCGCCGCGCGACGCCAACCTCGAAACTCTGCTGCCGCGCCTGCCCGCGCTCGCCGACATCATGCGGGGGCGGGGATGATCGTGCGGCTCCTCAATATGGTCATCATCGGCGCCCTCATCGCCGCTGCGGCCTACGTCTATCGCATCAAGCTCGACTCGACCGTGCAGGCCGAGCACCTGGCCAAGCTGCGCATCGAGCTTCGGCACGAACGCGACACCATCGCAGCGCTTCGCGCCCAGTGGAGCCAGCTCGACAATCCGGTGCGCGTCGAAGCGCTGGCCAAACGCTATTTGCAGCTCAGGCCGATTACGCCGACGCAATTCGACAGCCTCGATCGTTTGCCCGAACGTCCGACGCAGGATGCTCACCCCAACGGCAACGATCCGGTCGGCGCCATGATCGAGAATTTCGAGGTGCCCGACACGGTGACCGGCACCGTTCCGGCGGCCAACGTTCCGCTCGAAGGCGGCACGCTGGCGCCGGCCGACGCCGCGGCGCCTCCCGACGACTCCGACGACACCCAGCCGCCCATAACGCGCGCCGCGCCGGATGATGCAGCGGCCGCAGGAGCGCCCAGCCAATGAGCGTGACAGCAGACACCATGCCGGTTGCTGCCGCGGAACCGTGGCGGCGCTGGCTCGTCCGCGTCACGCTCTACGGCCGCGGCACCAATCGCGCCGCCAAGGCGCGGGCACGGGTCGGTTTGGCGATTATCGCCTTCGCCGCGGTCTATACGATCATCGCCGTGCGTCTCGTCATGTTCGCGATGGTGCCCGACAGCCGCATCGTCCATCGCGTCGGCTCAGGCGACGCCATCGCCACGGCGCGGCCCGATATTCTCGACCGCAACGGCGAAATTCTGGCAACCGACGTGCGCGTGCCTTCGCTCTATGGCGAGCCGCGGCGGCTCATCGATGTCGATGAGGCGGTCGAGCTCCTCACCGCCGTCCTGCCTGATCTCGACGCCACCGAGCTGCGCGAGCGGTTGTCCTCCAAGCGCGGCTTCGTCTGGCTCAAGCGCGACATCACTCCGGAGCAGCAGCGCGAGATCTATCGCCAGGGATTGCCGGGCATCGGATTCCTCAACGAGAACAAGCGCGACTATCCGAACGGCGCCGAGATTTCGCATCTCATCGGCCACGTCAATATCGACAATCAGGGCATCGCCGGCATCGAGAAATGGCTCGACCGGCAGGGTCTCGCCGATCTGCACATGGCGGGGCTTGCCACCGACCGGCTGCAAAATCCGGTCAATCTGGCGGTCGATCTGCGCGTGCAGCATGCGCTACGCGACGAGCTCATCGCCGCGCGCTCGAAATTCAGCGCCATCGCGGCCGCAGGCCTTGTGCTCAACGTGCGTACCGGCGAAGTCGTCGCCATGGTGTCGGAGCCCGACTACGATCCCAACAATCCGCATGAGGCGCTCGATCCGACCCGCATCAACCGCCTGACCACCGGCGTTTATGAAATGGGATCGACCTTCAAGGCCTTCACCATCGCGATGGCGCTCGATTCCGGCAAGGCGACACTGAAGTCGTCGTTCGACGCCCATAATCCGCTGCACTACGGCAAGTTCGATATTCACGATTTCGAGCCGCAGCAGCGGGCGCTGACGGTGCCGGAGATATTCACCTATTCGTCGAATATCGGCGCGGCGCGCATGGCGATGGCGGTCGGCATCGACGGCCATAAGGCGTTTCTGAAAAAGATGGG
The DNA here is from genome assembly GCA_035499475.1 of Xanthobacteraceae bacterium. Lineage (GTDB taxonomy): Bacteria > Pseudomonadota > Alphaproteobacteria > Rhizobiales > Xanthobacteraceae > BOG-931. The sequence goes on from DATJYT010000239.1 coordinate 3,161, forward strand.
TCAGCTCGTTCGGCTGCGCACCGAACTGCCCGAGAGCGCCGAGCCGATCGTGCCGAAGCGCTGGGGCGAGTTGAACACCATCACCATCGCCTTCGGGCACGGGCTTTCGGTTGCGCCCCTACAAGCGGTGATGGGGGTTGCGGCGCTGATGAACGGCGGCATCCTGATCCCGCCGACTTTCCTCAAGCGCAGCGAGGAAGAAGCGCAGGCGCTGGGCAAGCGCGTCATCAAGCCCGAGACCAGCGACTTGATGCGCTACCTGATGCGGCTCAATGTCGAAAAGGGCACCGCCGCCAAAGCCGAGGTGCCGGGCTATTACATCGGCGGCAAAACCGGCACCGCCGACAAGGTCGTGTTCGGCCGCTATTCCAAAACAAAGGTGCTGACAGACTTCATGGCGGTGCTGCCGGCTGATCATCCGCGTTATCTGCTCTTGATCATGCTCGATGAGCCGCATGCGACGCCGGAGACCCATGGCTTCAAGACTTCGGGCTGGAACGCGGTGCCGACCGGCGGTGCGGTCATCGCCCGCATCGCGCCGCTTCTCGGCATCGAGCCGCGCTTGGACCTGCCGCCCGCCGATCAATTGATACTGGCCTCGATAAAGCAAAGCAGGTAAGGCGTTGGCCGCATCGTCGACCGGGCCGCCATGAAGCTTCGCGAGATTTTGCCTCCTGATGCGGAATTCGACGCGACGTTCGCCGGTCTCGACATCGGCGGGGTGACGGCGGACAGCCGCACCGTCAGTCGCGGCGATCTGTTCGTCGCGATCGCGGGCGGCAAAACCGACGGCACCCGTTTCGTGGACGCAGCGATTGCCGCCGGTGCAGTTGCGATTCTGTCTGACCGGGCGCTGTCCGCGCCGTTGCCAGCGGGAGTGGCGTTCATACGCACTCCGAACGCACGGCGCGCGCTTGCCCTCATCGCCGCCAAACTCTATCCGCGCCAGCCGCGCACGATTGCGGCCGTCACCGGAACCAGCGGCAAGACTTCAGTCGCCGCCTTCACCCGCCAGATTTGGACGTCGCTTGGCGAGCGCGCCGCGAGCATCGGCACCATCGGCATCGTCTCGCCGAGTATGGAAACTTACGGCTCGCTCACGACCCCCGATCCTGTCGCGCTGCATCGTTCGCTCGACGCGCTCGCCGGCGCCGGCGTCACGCATCTAGCGATCGAAGCATCGTCGCACGGTCTCGACCAGCACCGCCTCGACGGCTTGCGCATCGCGGCGGGCGGCTTCACCAACATCACGCGCGATCACCTCGATTATCATCCGACCTTCGAGGCCTATCTTGCCGCCAAGCTCCGGCTGTTCGAGGTGTTGGTCGAGCCGAGAGGCGCTGCAGTCATCGATGTCGATCATGACCGCGCCGATGCGGTGGTGGCCGCGGCGAAATCGCGCGGTCTGATAATTTTCAGCGTCGGTCGTAACGGCAGCGGCATTCGCCTTGCCGGCGCCCGCATCGAAGGTTTCGCGCAAATACTGCAGCTCGAACATGCCGGAAAGAACTTTCAGGTCAGACTGCCGCTGGTCGGCGCATTTCAGATCGAGAACGCGCTCGTCGCCGCCGGGCTGGCGATCGCGACCGGCGGCGATGCCGGTGCGGTGTTCCGGGCGCTCGAGCATCTCAAGGGCGCCAAGGGCCGGCTCGAATTCGTCGGCGAAAACCGTGGCGCGCCGATCTTCGTCGACTATGCGCACAAGCCCGATGCGCTCGCCAAGGCGCTCGAAGCGTTGCGGCCCTACGTGACCGGCAAGCTCGTGGTGGTCTTTGGCGCCGGCGGCGATCGCGATCGCGGCAAGCGGCCGCTGATGGGTGCGGTCGCCGCGGAAAATGCCGACCGGGTCATCATCACCGACGACAATCCGCGCGGCGAGGACGCCGCCGCCATTCGCGCCGCCATCTTGGAGGCGGCGCCGGGCGCCGTCGAAATCGGTGACCGGCGCGAGGCGATCCGCGCTGCGATGACCGGCCTCGGCCGCGGCGACGTGCTGCTGATCGCCGGCAAAGGTCATGAAACCGGCCAAATCATCGGCGACCGCATTGTGCCGTTCAGCGATCACGAGGCGGTCGCCGCGGCGCTCAAGGAATTCGCCGCATGAGCGTGCAGCCGTTGTGGACCGTCGAAGCGATGGCGGCGGCCATGGGCGCGAAAACGCAAGGTGTGCTGCTGCCGTTCATATCCGGCATCTCCATCGACAGCCGCACCATCGGCCCGGGCGAGGCCTTTTTCGCCATTCAGGGCGATA
>DATJYT010000240.1:0-8484 GCA_035499475.1 Xanthobacteraceae bacterium
CGACCGTGAGGTCGGCGCCAGAATTCCCGGCAGGGATCATGAGGCAGGCGATCGTTGGGGCGGGCAACCTGCATCAGCAGGCGCGGCGGCGCAAGGAATGGGGGGCAAGGCCGCTTTGATCCTTGCGACGCTCCAGGAACAAATGTAGAACATAAACGAACTGAATCTTCCCTACGGAGCGGCGATGTCGAACCTCGCGACGGCGCAGCGAAGCCTCCGGGCGACATTCGGATTCGATGAATTCCGGCCCGGCCAGGCCGAAATCGTCGAGGCCATTCTGAGCGGCCGTGACGTGCTGGCGGTGATGCCGACGGGAAGCGGCAAGTCGCTGTGCTACCAGCTTCCGGCGCTGCTGCGCGACGGGCTTACCATCGTGGTGTCGCCGCTGATCGCACTGATGCGCAATCAGGTAGCGCAGTTGCAAGGCTACGGCGTCGCCGCGGCCGCGCTCAATTCGGCAAACGAGGCTGCTGAAAATCAATCGATCCTCGATCGGATCGCGCGCGGCGCATTGCGTCTCGTCTATGTGGCGCCCGAGCGTTTGCTGCGGCCCGACACGATCGAACTCTTCAAGCGCGCCAAGGTCGCACTGCTTGCGGTCGACGAAGCGCACTGCATTTCGCAATGGGGGCATGACTTTCGTCCCGAATATGCCGCGCTTGGCAACGTGCAGGCCGCCCTCGGCGGCGTGCAGACGGTCGCATTCACCGCCACCGCCGATGCCGCGACGCGGAGCGATATTCTGGCGAAGCTGTTCAAACGCCAGCCCGCAGTGTTCGTCCACGGTTTTGATCGGCCCAATCTGCGCTTGGCGATGCGGGCCAAGGTCGGCGGCCGAAAGCAGGTTGCCGATTTCGTCGAAGCGCATCGCGGCCAGAGCGGCATCGTCTATTGCAGCTCGCGCCGCAAGACCGAAGAGTTGGCCGAATTCCTGCGCCAAAGCGGCGTTAACGCCTTAGCCTATCACGCAGGAATGGAGCCGGCCGAGCGCTCGCACAACCAGGATGTCTTTTTGCAGGAGGACGGCGTCGTCGCGGTCGCGACCGTGGCGTTCGGCATGGGCATCGACAAGCCCGATGTTCGCTTCGTGTTGCACGCCGACATGCCGGCCAATATCGAGAGCTACTACCAGGAAATCGGCCGTGCCGGCCGCGACGGGCTTGCCGCCGATACGCTGACGCTCTACGGCATGGGCGACGTGCGGCTGCGCCGCATGCAGATCGACGAGAGCGAGGCGAGCGACGAGCAAAAACGCGTCGATCGCCAGCGCCTCAATGCGCTTGTCGCTTTATGCGAGTCGCCGCGCTGCCGCCGCCAGACGCTGCTTGCTTATTTCGGCGAGACGGTCGAGCCGTGCGGCAATTGCGATTTCTGCTGCGACGGTGCCGCTGTGATCGACGGCACCATTGCGGCCCAGAAGGCGCTGTCCGCCATGGTGCGCACGGGCCAGCGTTTCGGTACCGAGCACCTCGCCAGCGTACTGATCGGCGACGGCACCGACGCCGTCCTGAAATTCGGCCACGACTGCCTGCCGACGTTCGGCGTCGGCAAGGAATACGGCAGGCAGGAATGGCGTTCGATCTTTCGCCAGCTTTACGGCGCCGGTCTCGTCGCCCTCGATATCACCGGCCGCGGCACGTGGTCGGTCACCGATGCCGGACGGCGCGTGCTCAAGGGCGCCGATAAGGTCACGTTGCGCAAGGACACGCTGAAGCCCGCCCGAAGAGCCGCCCGCGCCGCTGCCAGCGCGGCTGCGCTGGCCGAGGGTGACACGGGTGACGCCGCGCTGTTCGAGGCGTTGCGGCGGCTGCGCTCTGATCTCGCCAAGCAGCAGCGCGTTGCCGCCTATGTGGTGTTCGCCGATAAGACCTTGATCGACATGGCGCGGCGCAAGCCTGCGACGGCGGCCGAAATGAGCGCCGTCCACGGCATAGGCGAAGCCAAGCTCCGGCAATATGGCGAGGTGTTCCTCGATGTCATCCGCGAGCACGCCGCGGGGCAGGCCGTCTGAAACTTGAAAGACGCCATTTTTCGCGGCAGTTCCGCCATGTTGCACCGCATGGCGCTCTATGTTAGCAACGCCCGATTTTCGCGGGCTCGCGGGGCATTCTGCGACGTCTGCGAACATCCAAGTCCCGCTTAATTTCCAAGGGCTTGCGCCGGTCTCCGGGCCGCTGGCGAGACCTTGCAAAAAATAAAGTTCCTAAAGAGCACACGTGGCAGCCGCAGAACCCATCGTATCCGGTATGGCTGGTCGCTATGCGACCGCGCTGTTCGACCTCGCCCAGGAGACGAATGCAATCGATGCCGTGAAGGCCGACCTCGATCGTTTCGACGGGCTGGTCGCCGAAAGTGCCGACCTTCGGCGTTTGGTGCGCAGCCCGGTGTTTTCCGCCGACGAGCAATCGCAGGCGCTGTCCGCGGTGCTCGACCGCGCCGGCATCGGCGGCATTGCCTTGAAATTCCTCAAGCTGGTGACGGCGAACCGCCGGCTGTTTGCGGTGCGCGACATGATCCGAGCGTTCCACAAGCAGGTCGCGGCCCACAAGGGCGAAGCGACGGCGGAAGTCACCGTGGCCGAGGCACTCAAGGACGAACATCTCGGCGCGTTGCGCGCCGCGCTCAAGTCCGTCAGCGGCAAGGACGTCGATCTCGATATCAAGGTTGACCCCGCCATCATTGGCGGGCTCGTGGTGAAGCTCGGCAGTCGCATGGTCGACACGTCGCTGCGCACCAAGCTCAATGCGATCAGGCACGCGATGAAAGAGGCCCGATAATGGATATCCGCGCCGCGGAAATTTCCGCAATCCTCAAAGAGCAGATCAAGAATTTCGGCCAGGAGGCCGAAGTCTCCGAGGTCGGCCAGGTTTTGTCGGTTGGTGACGGTATTGCCCACGTCTATGGCCTCGATAACGTGCAGGCCGGTGAGATGGTCGAGTTTGAGAGTGGCGTCCGGGGCATGGCGCTCAATCTCGAGAGCGACAATGTCGGCGTCGTGATCTTCGGCTCGGACCGCGAAATCAAGGAAGGCCAGACCGTCAAGCGCACCCGCGCCATCGTGGAAGTCCCCGTAGGCAAGGGCCTGCTCGGCCGCGTGGTCGATGCGCTCGGCGATCCGATCGACGGCAAAGGGCCGATCAAGGCCGACCACAGGGCGCGCGTCGACGTGAAGGCGCCCGGCATCATCCCGCGCAAGTCGGTGCACGAGCCGATGGCGACCGGGCTCAAGGCGATCGACGCGCTGATACCGATCGGCCGCGGCCAGCGCGAGCTCATCATCGGCGACCGCCAGACCGGTAAGACCGCGATTGCCCTCGACACCATCCTGAACCAGAAGTCGCTCAATGCTTCGGGCGACGAGAAGATCAAGCTTTATTGCGTCTACGTGGCAGTCGGCCAGAAGCGCTCGACGGTCGCGCAGTTCGTCAAGGTGCTGGAGGAGAACGGCGCGCTCGACTATTCGATCGTCGTCGCAGCGACCGCCTCCGATCCGGCGCCGATGCAGTACGTGGCGCCGTTCTGCGGTTGCGCCATGGGCGAATATTTCCGCGACAACGGCATGCACGCCGTCATCATCTATGATGACCTTTCCAAGCAAGCGGTGGCTTATCGGCAGATGTCGCTCCTGCTGCGCCGGCCGCCGGGACGCGAGGCCTATCCGGGCGACGTGTTTTACCTTCACTCGCGGCTTCTCGAGCGCGCGGCGAAGATGAATGACGAGCACAAGGCCGGCTCGCTGACGGCGCTGCCGGTGATCGAGACGCAGGCGAACGACGTGTCGGCCTATATTCCGACCAATGTCATCTCCATCACCGACGGCCAGATCTTCCTCGAGACCGATTTGTTTTATCAGGGCATCCGACCGGCGGTGAACGTCGGCTTGTCGGTGTCGCGCGTCGGTTCGTCGGCGCAGACCAAGGCGATGAAAAAGGTGGCCGGCCGCATCAAGGGCGAGCTCGCGCAATACCGCGAGATGGCGGCGTTCGCGCAGTTCGGCTCCGACCTCGACGCAACGACGCAACGCCTTCTCAACCGCGGCTCGCGGCTCACCGAGCTCCTTAAGCAGCCGCAATTCTCGCCGCTGCGCACCGAAGAGCAGGTTTGCGTCATCTACGCCGGTGTCAACGGCTATCTCGACCCGCTTCCGCTCGACCGCGTGCGCTCCTTCGAGGAAGGCTTGCTCGTGACGCTGCGCAACCAGAATGCCGACATTCTCAATACGATCCGCGACTCGCGCGATCTCGACGACGCGACAACCGCTAAGCTCAAGAGCGTGGTCGAAAACTACGCCAAGACGTTTGCGTAAGCGGACGATGGACGACAGATAACGGAGGACGGCTGGTCGAAGACAACCACGAAAAACGCTGATCTTCCTGTCGTCTGTTGTCTGTCGTCCATCATCAGATCATGCCTTCGCTCAAAGACATGCGCAATCGCATCGCCGCGACCAAGGCGACGCAGAAGATCACGAAGGCGATGCAAATGGTCGCTGCGTCGAAGCTGCGTCGCGCGCAGGCGGCAGCGGAGGCGGCACGTCCCTACGCCACCCGCATGGAGGCCGTGCTCGGCAACATCGCGGCGTCGGTCGGCGGCTTTGACGCGGCGCCCCGGCTGCTGCGAGGCAGCGGCAGCAACCAAGTCCACCTCCTTCTTGTCTGCACCGCCGAGCGCGGCCTCTGTGGACCGTTCAATACCGCAATCGTCCGTCTTGCCCGCGAGCGCGCGACGGCGCTAATGGCCGAGGGCAAGGACGTCAAATTCTTCTGTGTTGGCCGCAAAGGCTACGACCAGTTGCGCCGCCTCTTTGCCAGCCAGATCGTCGAACTGGTTGACTTGCGCTCCGCGCGGGTGCTGCGGTTCGAGCACGCCGAGATGATCGCCGAAAAAGTCATCGCACTGTTCGACAAATTTGAATTTGACGTTTGCACGCTGTTTTACTCGCGCTTTCGTTCGGTCATTGCGCAAATTCCGACGGCGCAGCAAATTATTCCGCCGCTATTCGACGCCAAGGCGGCGGATGCGTTGGGCGGCGCCAGCTACGAGTTTGAGCCGGAGGCGGAGGACATTCTTCACGAACTCCTGCCACGCAACCTCGCGGTGCAGATCTTTCGGGCGCTGCTGGAGAATTCCGCGTCGTTCTATGGCGCGCAGATGTCGGCGATGGACAATGCGACGCGTAACGCCGGCGAGATGATCCGCAAGCAGACGCTCACCTACAACCGCACGCGCCAGGCGATGATCACCAAAGAGCTGATCGAGATCATCTCCGGCGCCGAGGCGCTGTGAACCAATTTACGAAGAGGACGTGATGGCTAACGCAGTCGGACATATCACACAGGTCATCGGCGCTGTCGTCGACGTGCAGTTCGAGGACCATCTGCCGGCGATTCTTAACGCGCTGGAGACCAAGAACCAAGGCAACCGATTGGTGCTCGAAGTCGCCCAGCATCTCGGCGAATCGACCGTGCGCACCATCGCCATGGATACCAGCGAAGGTCTCGTGCGCGGCCAGGAGGTTACCGACACCGGCCAGCCGATCAGCGTGCCGGTCGGTGACGGCACGCTCGGCCGCATCATCAACGTGATCGGCGAGCCGGTCGATGAGGCGGGTCCGGTGCCGCACAAGGAAACTCGTCCCATCCATCAGGATGCGCCGGCGTACACGGACCAGTCGACCGAGGCGGCAATCCTTGTCACCGGCATTAAGGTCGTCGACTTGCTCGCGCCCTACGCCAAGGGCGGCAAGGTCGGCCTGTTCGGCGGTGCCGGCGTCGGCAAGACCGTGATCATCATGGAACTGATCAACAACATCGCCAAGGCGCACGGCGGCTATTCGGTGTTCGCCGGCGTCGGCGAGCGCACGCGCGAAGGCAACGACCTCTATCACGAGATGATTGAGTCCGGCGTCAACAAGGATCCGCACGAGGGTTCGGTCGAAGGCTCGAAGTGCGCGCTGGTCTATGGCCAGATGAATGAACCGCCCGGCGCACGCGCGCGCGTCGGGCTCTCGGGCTTGACGGTTGCCGAGTATTTCCGTGACCAGGGTCAGGACGTGCTGTTTTTCGTCGACAACATCTTCCGCTTCACCCAGGCGGGCTCGGAAATGTCGGCTCTGCTCGGCCGCATTCCCTCGGCGGTGGGCTACCAACCGACGCTGTCCACCGACATGGGCGCGCTCCAGGAGCGCATTACCACCACCACTAAGGGCTCGATCACGTCGGTGCAGGCGATCTACGTGCCGGCCGACGATCTGACCGACCCGGCGCCAGCGACGTCCTTCGCGCATCTCGATGCCACGACGGTGCTGTCGCGCTCGATCGCCGAGAAGGGCATCTATCCGGCGGTCGATCCGCTCGACTCGACGTCACGTATGCTCAGCGCGACGGTAGTGGGCGAGGAACATTACGCGGTGGCGCGGCGCGTGCAGCAGATTTTGCAGCGCTACAAGGCGCTCCAAGACATCATCGCCATCCTCGGCATGGACGAGTTGTCGGAAGAAGACAAACTCACCGTGGCGCGCGCGCGCAAGATCGAGCGCTTCCTGTCGCAGCCGTTCCACGTCGCCGAAGTGTTCACCGGATCGCCGGGCGTCTTCGTCGATCTCGCCGACACGATCCGCGGCTTCCAGGGCCTCTGCGACGGCAAATACGATCACCTGCCGGAAGCCGCCTTCTATATGGTCGGAACCATCGATCAGGCGGTCGAGAAGGGCAAGAAGCTCGCGGCCGAGGCGGCGTAGCGAGAGAAAGAGCGAGTTGCGAAAGGCGACTGGCCATTCGCTATTCGCGCGCTGATTGAGGACGCAATTGCCATGGCGCTTCACCTCGAATTCGTCTCGCCGGAACGCGTGCTGTTCTCGGGCGAGGTTGACCAGGTCGATCTCCCCGGAGCTGAAGGCGATATGGGCATCCTGTCCGGGCATGCGCCGTTGGTGACGACGCTGCGGCCTGGCATCGTAACGATCTTCCGTAGCGGTCAGAGCGAGCCGATCGTGGTCGTCGGCGGCTTCGCCGAGGTAAGTCCCGCGGGTTTGACGGTGCTTGCCGACATGGCCGTGCCGCGTCAGGATTTTGATGCGGCGCTGCTCGCCGGTGAGATCAAAGACGCCGAGGAAGACGCGGCCGACGCCAAGGACGATGCCCAGCGCGACAAGCTCATGCGGCGCCTCGATCAATTGAAGTCGCTTCAGGCGGCGCTGGCGGCATCGTAAATAATAAGTCGGCGCCCCGGGCCGTCTTTGATCGCCGATCATGCCGGACCGCTTGCCGGTTGCACGACGCCGTCTTGCTCGGGCATTCTAGGCACGCCTCCAGGGTTAAGGCGGCGAGCGCCATGAAACGAAAAATCGCGGCCATCTTCGCGGCGGACGTTGCGGGCTACAGCAGGCTCGTCGCCGACGATGAGGAGGAGACACTGCGGCGGCTGGCCTCCTATCGCGGCGTGATGGATGATTTCATCGCGCGTGCCGGCGGCCGGATTTTCAACACTGCCGGCGACGCAGTGCTTGCCGAATTCTCCAGCGCGGTCGAGGCGGTGCGCTGCGCCATCGACATTCAGGAGAGCCTGCGCACGCGCAACATGGCTTATCCGCCGAGCCGGCAGATGAGCTTCCGCATCGGCATCACCGTTGGCGATGTGGTCGAACGCGACGGCGATCTTCTCGGCGACGGCGTGAATATCGCGGCCCGCCTCGAGGGGATCGCGCCGGTCGGCGGCATCTGCATTTCGCGCACTGTGCACGAGCAGGTGGCGAACAAGCTGTCGGTTGCATTCGCCGATATCGGCGAACAACAGGTCAAGAACATCCCGACGCCGGTGCACGCCTACAAGATCGAAATGCACTCCGACGATCCAAGGGGCGATGCGCGGCCGGTAAAGACTGTCGCGTGGGTTCGGCCGGCGATGATCGCTGCGGCGTGCGTTGTCGCGGTCGCCGTCGCGGCGCTTGTGTTCCGGCCTGTAAGCAAGTCAAACGCGCCGACCATGAGCCAGTCGGCTGCGCCTGTCGTAACCGCAACGCCTGTTGCGCCCGCTGCTCCTGCTGCGCCGGCGGCTACTGCGCGACCCGCGCCTCCGCCACAGCGGCAAGCAGAAACTCTGGTGCCGGAAACGATACCGCTCATTGCCGATCGGGCGCGCGCCTCGATTCACAACGAATATATGCCGGCGGCGGATCACAAGGCGCTCGCGATCAGCACCGGGCCGATCGGCTTCATCACCGGTCAGTCCGATGACGAGACGGCAAAGGTCGCGGCGCTCGGCATCTGCCAAAAGCGCGCCGACGCGCTGCCGCGGCGACCCCGCTGCGAGTTGTACGCGATCGGCAATACGGTCGTGTATACCGGCGGACGTCCGCCGATGCCGCCGACGCCGTGGTTCACGCGCGATCCGGCGACCGAGCGGCCGTTCGCCGTCGCCGATCTGCCGCTGGTGAGCGAGAATGCCAAGCCGAATATCGCGCAACGCTACCGGCAGCTTGCCCCG
>DATJYT010000241.1:0-3128 GCA_035499475.1 Xanthobacteraceae bacterium
GGCGGCGGCGCATCGCACGACAGGCGCAACGCCTCCTCCTGCTCGCGCAGGAACTGCGCACGCGCCTCGGGCGACATCGCCTCGATCATGCCCCAGAAGCCCATTTCGCAGGCGATGCACATCACTCGATGACCTTCGGCACCAGGAAAAAATTATCGTCGCTCTGCGGCGCGTTCTTGACGATGTCCGCCGGCTTGCCGCCGTCGGTCACCTCGTCCTTGCGCATCTTCATCGTCATCGGCGTGACCGACGTCATCGGCTCGACGCCCGCGACATCGACTTCCTGCAGCTGCTCGACCCAGGCGAGGATGGTGTTGAGCTCGCCCTGCAGATGCGCGACCTCGTCATCGGTAACGGCGATGCGGGCGAGATGCGCGATGCGGCGAACAGTATCGGCGTCGACAGACATGGAACCTCGGAGGCTTACGCGCCGCCTATAGCAGAGGCCGCTTTTCGGCGGCAACCCGCAGCGCTTAGGTGCGCGGCTGGTGCTCGACGACCGTCCAGCCCTGCTCCTTCAGTTCGCGCTTGGCCAGCGGGGTAGCGGTGCCGGTGATGCGCAGTTCGCCATGCGCGTTCGGCGCGGCGCGGCGCCGCTCGCGGCTCACCGCGGTGAAGCCGGCCGCCGTCTCGCGCGTCCATGACAGCGCGTCGATGGGCAGGATCGCCATGATGCGGCCGTCGCGGGTAATGACGTAAGGGAACGCCGCAAGCGAGACGAAGCGGACATAGCCGCCGTGCTTGCGGTAATCCGCCGCGAGCAGCTCCGCCGTCCGCCGCAGCACGTAGGCGATGGCGCGGCCGTCGGCCGCCGCCGCCCGCGACACGAAGGCGGCGCGGTCCTGCACGTCCGCCATGCTGCCGAGCGCCGCGACCATCGCGGCCATGTCGATCGGCGTGTAGTTGGTATTGGCAAGCAGCTTGTTCGAGAGATCGTCGTCGACGCCCATCTTTTTCAGCGCGGCGCGATTGATGTCGAGAATCTGGGCGGCGTCGTAGTCGCGGGCAACCTCGTCCAGGCCCATGCCGTTGAGCTTGCTGGCGGTCGACAGGTTCGACACCACAATGGCGGCGACGCCGCCTGGAATTGCGAACATCGCGCCGGCCACGACCAGGCCGCCGGTCGCCGCCGCCTGCGACAGAATCTGCAGCCTTTCCGCAAGCGGCTTGAAATCGGTGTAGGGATCGACGCCGTAATGCGCAGCCAAGTGGCGGCGTTCATCGGTCACGCCGAGCAGGTTCGACATGGTGTCATCCGGCGTCTTGCCGGCATTGTTCATGCCCGAGCTCATCCGGCCGAAGAAATTGCCGACGCCCGTGAAAGTGTTCTGCACCGTGCCGACGGGGTTGATGACCAGGTTGCCGGCGAATTTCAGCGGGCTCAGGCCCGCTTCGGCCAGCGCCTTGGTGAAGGATTCGGAGTTGCTCACTTTGTCGAGCAGCGCGAGCGCGTGCAGTTCGTTGATGCGCATGCGCAGCATCTCGTCGCCCTGCACGGGGATGTCGCCGTAGGGCGTGGTCAGCACATAGACGCGCAGGATGCCGTCGCTCTTGACCGGATTTTGGATCGTGTAGTTGTCGCCGACCCGCTTGATGCCGGGGATCTGCGCCGCATTGAAGGTCGGCGGCGGCTCCACGGTCTGGGCCTGCACGGCCACGGCATGCGCAAGCAAAAAGCCAAGCGGCATGAACGCCCGCATGGCCAGACCCAACGACTTACGCATTACTCCCCCCTGACGCGGCAAGCACCCGGCCGCGGAACAAAAAGCCTTGGAAATCTGAAGGTTATTATGCGCTTTCAGGACGCCGAACGGCAAGCACGGAAAAGCGGCATGCCGAGCTTGGCTGATTGCGACGGGCAGGCGATAGGATGGGCCATGTCGCCAGCCCCAACGCACGGCCGCTATCCCTATTCGCCGATCACCGAACGCCGGCCCTATGACTGGCCGCAAGGCAAGCGCCTCGCGGTTTATATCGGCCTCAATCTCGAATGGTTTTCGTTCGGCGAAGGCCTCGGCGCCGAACTTGCGCCGGGCGGCCCGCAGCCCGACGTGCTCAATTACGCCTGGCGCGATTACGGCAACCGCGTCGGCGCGTTTCGCCTCGCCGAGCTATTCGGCGAATTGAAGTTGCCTGTCTCGCTGCTGGTGAACTCGCACATGTTCGAACATGCGCCGCTGGCGGTGCGTGCATTTCCGAACGCCGAGTTCGTCGGGCATGGCCGGACCAATTCGGAACGCCAGGCCGCCTTATCCGAGGCCGACGAGCGCAAGCTCATCGACGAAGCAACAACCGCCGCCACGAAATTCTCAGGCACGCGGCCGCGCGGCTGGCTCGGGCCCTGGATCTCGCAATCGCCGCTGACGCCCGACCTGTTGCAGGAGGCCGGTTATACGTACTTGCTCGACTGGTGCCATGACGATCAGCCGAACTGGATGACGACGCGCAAGGGCCGCATCCTCTCGGTGCCCTACCCGCAGGAGCTCAACGACATCCCGCAGATCGTCGCGCGCAAACGCGAGGGCTCGGATTTCGCCGACATGATCGTCGATGCCTTCGACGTCATGTCGAAGGAATGCGACAAGCGGCCGCTCGTCATGGGCATCGCGCTGCACGCTTACATCGTCGGCCAGCCGCATCGCTTCAAGCATCTCTCGCGCGCGCTCAGGCACATCGTGAGAAGCGCAAATGAGTTGGTGTGGTTCACCACATCGGGCGCGATCGCCGAGCACGCGATCTCGCTGCCGCAAGGGACGGTGCCCTAGCCCATGGCGATCATTTTGCCGCTCGCCGAAGCCGCAGCGCATTTGCCGCCGCGCGGCGCGTTGATCGGGCTCGATCTCGGCACCAAGACCATCGGCGTCGCCGTCAGCGATCCTGACCGCAAGCTGGCGGCCGGCGTCACCACGATCGCGCGCACGAATTTCACCGCCGATGCCAAGGCGCTGCTCGCGCTTGCGGCCGAACGGACCGCGGTCGGCTTCGTGCTCGGCCTGCCCATCAACATGGACGGCTCGGAAGGTCCGCGCGCGCAATCGACCCGCGCCTTCGCCCGCAATTTTTCGAAGCTCACCGAATTGCCGATCGCGCTGTGGGATGAGCGGCTGTCGACCGCGGCTGTCGAGCGC
>DATJYT010000242.1:0-5424 GCA_035499475.1 Xanthobacteraceae bacterium
GGAACCGGCAGATCTCCGCACGCGGGCATTGGCCAGCAAATGGATGGACTGGCAGCTGTCGGTCTGTGGACCGGCGATTACGCCGGTGTTCTGGGGCTTGGTACGCACGCCGCCCGAGAAGCGCGATCATGCCGCGATCGAAGGCGGTAAAAAGGCAACGACAGCGGCCTTCGTGATGGTGGACGAGCAGCTTTCCAAGACCGCGTATCTCGCCGGCGACGCGTTCTCCTACGGAGATATTCCAGTCGGCATCATGGCTTATCGCTACCGCCAACTGGTGCCGGATCGGCCGCCGCTGAAAAATCTCGAGCGCTGGTATGCCGCGATCTCGTCGCGGCAGGCGTTCAAGGATCACGTCTCGGCCGTGCCGCTGACTTGATTTCCGTCATTCCGGGGCGCGCAAACGCAAGCCGGGAATGACGGGAGCTTTACTCGGCCGCGGCGCGTGCACCGCCGGAATGCGCCGACACCAGATAATCCATCGCCGCCTGCACGCCGCCCTTCTTGTGCGGAATGCCGGCGAGCGCGAGCGACATTTCGGTGGCGGCGAGCGCGCCCACAAGCCAGCCGTCGTTGATGTCGCCAAGGTGGCCGATGCGGAAGTATTTTTTCGCATAGGGACCGAAGCTCGCCCCGTAGGCGATGTTGAAGGTGTCGAGCGCGAGGCTGCGGAAGGCATCGGCGTCGTGGCCGTCGGGCAGCAGCACGGCGGTGATGGTCGGCGAGTAGTATTTGGAGTCGCGGCAGAGGATCTCGAGGCCCCATGCCCGCACCGCGCGCCGCGTTGCTTCGGCAAGCCGTGCATGGCGCGCAAATACGTTGTCGAGGCCTTCCTCATGCAGCATGTCGATCGCCACCGCGAGGCCTTGGATCATGTTGGTGGCCGGGGTGTAGGGGAAGAAGCCGACCTTGTTCATGGTCAGCATGTCGTCCCACGACCAGAACGACTTCGGCAGCTTCGACGTCTTCGACGCGTTGAGCGCCTTGTCGCTGACGGCGTTGAACGACATGCCGGGCGGCAGCATCAAGCCTTTCTGCGCGCCGCCGATGGTGACGTCGACACCCCATTCGTCATGCCGGTAATCGGTCGAGGCGAGCGATGAGATGGTATCGACCATCAACAGCGCCGGATGGCCGGCGGCGCTGATGGCCTTGCGGATCGGCGCGATCGGCGACAGGCAGCCGGTCGCAGTCTCGTTGTGCAGCACGCACACCGCTTTGATCTCGTGCGCCTTGTCCTTGCGCAGGTGCTCTTCGATGACCGCGGCATCGACGCCGGTGCGCCAGTCACCCGGAATGAATTCCGGCTTGAGCCCGAGCTTTTCCGCCATCGTCTTCCACTGCGTGGCGAACTGGCCGGTCTCGACCATAAGGACGCGGTCGCCCGGCGACAGCGTGTTGACGAGGGCGGCTTCCCATGCGCCGGTTCCGGTCGCGGTATAGATGATGACCGGGTTGGTGGTCTTGAAGATGGTCTTGATGCCCTCGAGGCAGCGTTTGGCGAGTTTGGCGAATTCTGGGCCGCGATGGTCGATGAGCGGCGTATCCATGGCCCGCATGACGCGGTCGGGCAGCGGTGTCGGTCCGGGAATCTGCAGGAATTGGCGCCCGGCGGTGCGCGAGGCATTCTGCGGCATTATCAAAGCTCCTTCGGATTCAGTGCTGGACCCCGGCGGCGCAAATCCGGGGCGCTCGCGGCTTGTGGCGTTGAATAGCGGATGCGACATTCGGGTCAAGTCCAATCGAGGCGAATTGTAAATCCTTGCGAGTACATCGGTTTCGGACGCGGAGATGAGATGTGCCGGCGCGGTTGCTACCCGGACTCGAACGCCGCCTGAGGGCGGGTGCGGTGGGCGACGTGCGCTTCGACGCTTTTACGCGTGGGCGCTACGCAACCGACGCCTCCCACTATCAGATCACGCCGCTCGGCGTGGTCACGCCACGCACGATAGAAGACGCCGAACGGGCGATTGGGATTTGCCGTGATGAGGGGGTGCCGCTGACGCCACGCGGTGGCGGAACGTCGCAGGCAGGCCAGACTGTCAACGAGTCGGTGATTGTCGATTGCTCGCGCCATCTGACGCGCATCGTCGAGGTCGACGCCGCCGAACGGCGCTGCATAGTTGAGCCGGGCATCGTGCTCGACGAGCTTAATCGCGCCCTCAAGCCCATGGGGCTGTGGTTCCCGGTCGATATCTCGACCGCATCGCGCGCCACCATCGGCGGCATGGTGGCCAACAATTCTTGCGGCGCGCGTTCGCTCCGCTACGGCAACACGCGCGAGAATGTGCTGTCGATCGACGCCTTGCTGCCCGACGGCGAACACGCTCATTTCGGACGGATGGGCGATGCCAAGGTCGACGTACCGCAGGCGCTGGTGCACGACCTGCTCGCCATCGCAGCGCGCGAGGCCGAGGAGATCGAGCGGCGTTTCCCCAAAGTGCAGCGACGCGTCGGCGGCTACAACCTCGATGCGCTTGTCCCCGGCCGCAACGACATCAACCTCGCGCATCTCCTTGTCGGCTCCGAGGGCACGCTCGCGTTCTCCACACGAATCGAACTGAAACTCTCACCTGTGCTCGGCCGCCGCGCCGTCGGCGCCTGCCACTTCGGCAACTTCAACGAGGCGATGAAGGCCGCCCAGCACATCGTCAGGCTTGGGCCGATTGCGGTCGAGCTGATCGACCGCACCATGCTGGGTCTCGCAGCCGACATCGCCATGTTCAAGCCGACCGTCCAGGCGTTCCTGTGCGGCGATCCCGAGGCAATCCTGTTCGTTGAATTCGCCGAGGCTGACTGGGACGAAAATCTCCGCCGCCTGAAGCGGCTCGGCGAACTGCTCGGCGATCTGGCAATTTCCTTCGACAAGAGCGGCGCCAAGTGGGGCGGTGTCGTCGAGGTGCTCGATCCGAAATTGCAGAGCGCCATTGCCGAGGTGCGCACTGCCGGCCTCAACATCATGATGTCGATGAAGGAGCAGGGCAAACCCGTTTCCTTCGTCGAAGATTGCGCGGTACCGCTCGAACACCTCGCCGGCTACACCGCGCGCCTCACCGAGATTTTCGAGAAGAACGGCACCCGCGGCACCTGGTATGCGCACGCCGCGGTCGGCTGTCTGCATGTGCGCCCGGTGCTCAACCTGCGACTCGAAAAAGACGTGCATGCCATGCGGGCAATCGCCGAAGAGGCTTTTGCGATGGTGCGCGAATACAAGGGCTCGCATTCCGGCGAGCACGGCGACGGCATCGTGCGCTCGGAATTCCACGAAATGATGTTCGGCGCCGAGCTGGTGCACGCTTTCGAGGAGGTGAAGGATCGCCTCGATCCGCGCGGCCTGTTCAACCCCGGGAAGATTGTGCGCGCGCCGAAATTCGACGACCGCGCGCTGCTACGTTACGCGCCCGGCTATCATGCCGAGGGCATCGAGAGCGCGCTCGACTGGTCCGACTACACCGGCGCCGGCGGCGGTTTCCAGGGCGCCGTCGAGATGTGCAACAACAACGGCGCCTGCCGCGCGCTGGCCGGCGGCGTGATGTGCCCGAGCTATCGCGTCACCCGCGACGAGCGCGATGTGACGCGCGGGCGCGCCAATACGCTCCGCCTCGCCATCACCGGCCAGCTTGGGCCCGACGCCCTCACGTCCGACGAAATGGCGGAAACGCTGAAGCTCTGTGTCTCCTGCAAGGCGTGCCGGCGTGAATGCCCGACCGGCGTCGATATGGCGCGCATGAAGATCGAGGTTCTGCGGGCGCGCGCCGAAAAAATCGGACTTTCGTTGCACGATCGGCTCGTCGGCTGCCTACCGCGCTATGCGCCGTATGCGGCGAAACTGCCGTGGCTGATGAACTTGCGCGATCGATTGCCCGGCGCGGCAAAATTTTCGGAGCTGTTGGCGGGCTTCAGCGCGCGGAGAAGCTTGCCGAAGTGGCGATCGGATTATTTTCGCGATCCAACTACGTCGTCATGGCCGGGGTCGTCCCCGCATGACGGCAGCGCGGGCGATGACGTTGTTCTATTCGCCGACACCTTCAACCGATACTTCGAGCGAGAGAATATCGATGCCGCGCTGTCGGTGCTCACCGCCGCCGGATATCGCGTTCATTTCGCTGCGCCTCCCGACGGCGGGCGTCCGTTGTGCTGCGGCCGCACCTTCCTGTCCGTCGGCAAAGTGAACGAGGCGCGCGTGGAAGCGGAGCGCACACTCGCGGCGCTGGCGCCGTTGGTAGCCGGCGGCATGCCGGTTATCGGCCTTGAGCCGAGCTGTCTGTTCAGCTTCCGCGACGAAATCCCGGCTCTCATCAAAAGCGATACGGCCCGCAAGCTCGTCTCCGGCGCGCTCCTGTTCGAGGAATTTCTCGCTCGCGAAGCCAAGGCAGGGAAGCTCGATCTGCCGCTCATGCCGGCGATAAAGCGCGTGCTTCTGCATGGCCATTGTCACCAGAAGTCGTT
The DNA here is from genome assembly GCA_035499475.1 of Xanthobacteraceae bacterium. Lineage (GTDB taxonomy): Bacteria > Pseudomonadota > Alphaproteobacteria > Rhizobiales > Xanthobacteraceae > BOG-931. Next base: position 4,450 of record DATJYT010000242.1, read on the forward strand.
TGACTCGATGACGGCGGTCGAGACGACGTTGAAGCTCATTCCCGCGTTGGAAGTCGAGATGATCGAATCGAGTTGCTGCGGCATGGCCGGCGCGTTTGGCTACGATGCCGATACGATCGATGTGTCGCTGGCGATGGGCGAACTATCGTTGCTGCCGGCTGTGCGCAAAGCAGACGCCGATGCGATGATCGTCGCCGACGGCACGTCCTGTCGGCATCAGATCAAGGACGGTACCGGTCGCGCGACGATGCATGTCGCCCGGATCTTGGCGATGAGCCTGAGGGGAAGCTCGAAGTAGCTTAGTGAAAACCAGTCAACGGCCGACGTTCGGGCCACCTGGCCGCGGCGGTGAGACCGGCGCGCCTTGGGAGCCTTCGGGGCGGCCGTCGTAGAAATGATTGCGCTGGCAGATGCCGCCCATTCCGGACACCGACGCCTGGCACTGCTCGTAATTCAGAAAGTAACAACTGTAGGCGGCGTCGCCCATATTGTAGATCGCGCACCAGGGATATGGATCGGCACGCGCCGCGCTCATCGTGATGCCGACGAGCAGACAAATCGCGCCGGACCAGATGATGCGCATGCGGGCGCCTCCTCGAATTTACGATCGGTTCCTTCTAAGCACCGACCGACCGTGCTTGGCAAGCAGTGCTGATCCGGTCGGAAGCGATGGCTTCACGCTTCCGCCTCCAGCGCGCTTTCGTGCCAGCGCCGCAGCGCCAGATAATTGAGCAGCGATAGCAGATAAAAGATTATGATGCCGGCGACTGAGAGCAACAGGAGCGCCGCGAACATGCGCGGGATGTTGAGGCGGTAGCCGGATTCGGCGATCCGGTAGGCGAGGCCCGATCCCGCGCCGGCTGAGCCCGCGGCGATCTCGGCGACCACCGCACCAATCAGCGACAGCCCGCCGGCGATACGCAAGCCGCCAAGCATATAAGGCAGCGCCGACGGCAGCTTCAGATTCCACAAAAC
>DATJYT010000243.1:0-3909 GCA_035499475.1 Xanthobacteraceae bacterium
GGCCGCGGCGACGGGACCATCGAAGATTGGGACGAATTGCGCGCAGAGGCCGCGCGGGCGCACAATAAACGCACCGCGTCCTACCTCCTCGGCATGCCGCTTCTGCCCGACTATTTGGAGGAAGGACTGTCGCAATTTGGGCTATCATGCAGTGAAGAATGAAGCGCTCGCGAAGATGGCAAAGCCGCGTAAGGGAGGTTCAAAAGGCTCTCTATGATCGACGCTTTCTATTCGCTTTACGCTCACGATTTTGTCCGAATTTCTTCCTGCGTTCCGCATATCCGCCTTGCACGCGTTGCCGATAACGTCGCCGAGACGATACGACTGGCGACCAAAGCCGATACACTTAAGGCCGCCGTCGCTGTCTTTCCTGAACTCGGCCTCTCCAGCTATTCGCTTGATGATCTGCTGCTCCAAGATGCGCTTTTGGATGCTGTTGAAGCCGGAATCGATGAGCTCATCGAGTGCTCTCGTCAGCTTTATCCGGTCCTTGTAGTCGGAGCTCCGCTTCGTGTTGACGGTGGCCTCTACAATTGCGCGGTTGTAATACACCGGGGCAGGCTATTCGGCGTGGTCCCCAAGACTTACCTGCCGAATTACCGCGAATTCTACGAGCAGAGATACTTCCGCTCAGGAGCCGGCATTCGCGGTCGAGATATCAAACTCATCGGACGGGATACTTCATTCGGCCTCGACCTGCTTTTTCGCTCGACCGGCACAGTCGCATTTACTTTTCACGTTGAGATTTGCGAGGACTTTTGGGCGCCGTTGCCGCCCTCGACCATGGCTGCGCTTGCAGGAGCGGAAATCCTGCTCAATCTATCGGCAAGCAACGTCGTTATCGGCAAGGCCGAAACGCGCCGGCTGCTTTGCGCCAGTCAATCGACCCGTGCGATCGCGGCCTATGCGTATTCTGCAGCGGGCCCGGGCGAATCGACGACCGATCTCGCGTGGGACGGCCACGCCGCGATTTTCGAGTGCGGCGATCGGCTGGCCGAGAGCGAACGATTCCCGGCGCAATCCGCCTTGATTGCCGCCGATGTCGATGTCGGTCGTATCCGTCAGGAGCGAATGCGCTTCAATACATTCGGGGCGTGCGTGCAAGCCGAGTCAGAGCGAGTCGGAGGGTTTCGCTCCATCGCGTTCGAATTGAACGCACCCGCGGAACCGGTCGCGCTCAGCCGAGGGGTCGAGCGATTTCCCTTTGCGCCGTCCGATGCGGCTACGCTACGCGAACATTGTTACGAAGCCTACAATATTCAGGTGCAAGGTTTGGCCGCGCGACTTGGTGCGACCAACATCAAACGCGTTGTGGTCGGAGTTTCCGGCGGGCTTGATTCGACGCAGGCGCTCATCGTGGCGGCACGAGCCATGGATTCGCTCGGTTTCAGTCGGCAGAACGTGCTCGGCTACACGCTGCCTGGCTTTGCGACCTCCGAGGCGACCAAGGCGAATGCCTGGAAGCTCATTCACGCTCTCGGCGTTAGCGGCAGCGAAATCGATATCCGCCCGGCCGCGCAGCAGCTTCTCGCCGATCTCAAGCATCCATTCTCGCGTGGCGAGGCCGTCTACGACACCACTTTTGAGAATGTTCAGGCTGGACTGCGAACGGACTATCTGTTCCGGCTGGCGAACCAGAACGACGCACTGGTCGTTGGCACCGGTGATCTGTCCGAACTCGCGCTGGGCTGGTGCACTTACGGCGTTGGCGATCAGATGTCCCATTACAATGTCAACGCCTCGGTGGCGAAGACTTTGATCCAGCATCTCATCCGTTTCGTGGCTGGATCTGGGGAAGTGGACGAGGCGACATCGCGCGTGCTTCGCGCCATCCTGTCCACGGAAATATCTCCCGAACTGGTGCCGGCGCGCGCCGGAGAACCGCTTCAATCCAGCGAAAAGGCCGTCGGCCCTTACGCATTGCAGGATTTCAGCCTTTATTACCTGACGCGATACGGCTTCCGACCGTCCAAGATTGCCTTTCTTGCCCATCACGCTTGGGGCGATGTGGCAAGGGGCGCGTGGCCAACCGACATTCCCGAACAGCAACGCAAGGCTTATTCGCTAGCCGAAATCCGCCATTGGTTGGGAATATTCTTGACGCGATTCTTTGCCAATCAATTCAAGCGATCGGCGCTACCGAACGGGCCGAAAATCTCGTCGGGCGGCTCACTTTCGCCCCGCGCGGATTGGCGCGCCCCATCGGATGCCCGCCCCGACGTGTGGATGGCGGAGCTCGACAAAATACCTATAGGGTGACGCTAAGGCTCGTACCGTCATAGACAGCTGGCTTGCAAAGGCTTGAGCGCGCGGTGGAAGAAACGTGTGGCATGACGAGGAGTGGCATCCCACGCCGGGTTGTCCTAGTTTGTCGGCAACGGGACATGACAGGGAGCAATCGCCGTGGCCAAATTCACCTGGGACCATATTCACCTTCGCACCGCCAATCCCGAGGCCATGGCGCAATGGTTCGAGAAAATGCTCGGCGCCGAGGTCATCCGCACCATGCAGCAGGGCCAGCCGCGCATCGACCTGAAGGTCGGCGGCGCCAATATCTTCATCGCTCCGGTGACGTCGGGCGACGGCGTCAATGCGGCGCCGGCCACGCCCTATCGCGGCCTCGATCATTTCGGCCTGTCGGTGAGCGGCATTGACGCCATCGCGGCCGACCTCAAGGCCAAGGGCGTGGAATTCACCCGCGAGCCGACCACGGTGCGGCCGGGCGTTCGCGTCTGCTTCATCCGCGCACCCGAAGGCGTGTCGATCGAGCTGCTTGACCGTAACGCCTGACGCAACCCTGCATAGCGGCGGAGGCTGTCATGGTCCGCCAACGGGTCCGGCCCGACGTGGCCGGCCCGATGACGAGTTCGGGCGGACCATCCAGTAAGCGCAGCCGGTGCGGTGAAAATTGGATCACCCGCATACGCGGGTGATGACAGCAAGGAAGGGAGAAATCGCATGATGATGCTCTATTACGCGCCAGGCGCGTGTTCGATGGCCTCGCATATCGTGCTCGAAGAGAGCGGCGAGACATACGAGCCGAAGAAGGTCGATCTCGCCGGCGGTGAGCAGCGCACCGAAGCCTATCTCAAGATCAATCCGCAGGGCCGCGTGCCGGTGCTGCGGCTCGATAACGGCGAGCCGCTCACCGAAAACACCGCGATCCTTCCCTATCTCGGCAAGCGTTTCGACCTTTGGCCGAAGGACCCGATTGCCGAGGCCAAGGCGCTGTCGCTGATCGGCTTCTTCGCCGCCAGCGTGCATCCGGCGCACGCGCATGTCGGCCGTCCGGAGCGCTACACCGCCGACGCCAGCGCTTTTCCGGGCATCAAGGAAGCCGGCCTCAAGACGTTCCACGGCTATCTGAAGCAGATCGACGGCATGCTGGCGGGGCGCGACTGGTTCGCCGATCGCTACTCGGTGCTCGATCCCTATGGCTTCGTGTTCTACACCTGGGGCGTACGCCGTGAACTGCCGATGGGCGAGCTTAAGAACTACACCGCCTTCAAGGACCGCATGGTCAAGCGGCCGGCAGTCGCGCGCGTCGTCGAGGACGAGAAGATCAAGGTGTGAGGCCGCGCGAATTGGAGCGCGTTGCGCGCGCATCGGTCGCGCTGCCGCTGAAAGCAAGGAGCTTCCTGCCGGCCTTGCAATGGTCCGGGCCCTGTCGCCATGGCCGGGGCTCGGCCGCACAAGGCCGCGCATGACGAAATGATCGGTATGCCGATGAACTCGAACGCTGGATCGCGAAAATCGATGCTCCGGGCAATGACCCTGCTTTTCGGATTGTGGCCGGCCACCCTGACCGCGCAAGCCGCCGAGCCGACGCTGCTGCACGTCAACACGTTCCCCACCGCACGCTCGCTGCCGTTCTATGCAGGCGTCGAGCACGGCTTCTTCGCCCGGCAC
>DATJYT010000244.1:0-6494 GCA_035499475.1 Xanthobacteraceae bacterium
CCGAGCAGGCCCAGGACGGGACTGGCGAGCAAGGACGGGTAGCCGGATTCCACCACGGAGGGAATGTCCGGTGCGATGGGCGAGCGCTCGCGATCGTTGATGGCAATGATCTTGATCTTGCCGGTCTGCGCGTAGGTTCGCATCGCGGCATAGGATTGCATGGACAACTGGATTCTGTTCTCGCCGAGATCGACCGGCGACTTGGTGATGTCGCGGTAGGGAACCTTGGCGATCGCGAGGCCGTTTTCCTTGACGAATCCGTCGAATACGAACTCTGAAAATCCCGGCGCGACCGCATAGCTCGTCTCGCTCGGCTTAGCGCGCGCCAGCGCCACGAATTGCGCGAGCGTGGAAATGCCGAGACTGGTCGGCACAGCCACGGCGATCTGCACCTTGGCGACGCCCACGATCGGCGCGAGGTCGGTCTCCGGATCGAAGGTCATATCCTCGTGCAGGTAGCGTTGCACGACGAAGATGCTGCTGGGCCCAAAGAATAATGTATGGTGATCCTTGGCCGACACGACGGTCCCAACCGACAGCAGGCCGTCGCCTCCGGGCTTGCCGTCGATGACGACGGGCTGGCCCCATTTCTGCTGCAGCTTGTCGGTGATCAGCCGCGCCGCAGTGTCGGCTCCGGAGCCTGGGCCGAACGGCAGCACGAAGTGCACCGGATGGGTCGGCCACTCTTGGGCGAGGCCCGCAGTCGCGGCGATCGCCTGAGCCGCCAGCACCAACGCGGCGACCGTGGTGAAGCGAAACCAACCGTTGCGCATGACCCCTCCCCCGGACTTGCGGACCTGGTGTCCGACTGCACCGGCGGTAGACGCCGCCGGCACGTCCCGCCGAGGTTTGGACATGGGAAACCGGATTGTCCAGTACGGTGCCGTTTGGTCGCGCCGACAAGGTGATTGCTCGAAGTCAGGCGGCTTCCGCGTTCGGCATCGACCACCACCCCCCAAAGGCACCTCGGCCTTGGATCGGGCAAGCGCTCCGATCGTGTGGAGGGCAAGTCGCGGTCGCCTTGCGCCCCGGCCGGCAGGCGAGGCACAGTCGCGCTCGCCTCTGGGGTGATTCCTTCATGGGGAATGAGCCGACTCAAGTCTTCGAGGCGACGCCGCTCAGCACGGTTCGCGAGTCGCTCGATTTGCTTGAGACCGACCTCGCAAAGCTTATCGCGCAGGTCGGTGATGCGGCACAACGCGTCCACGGCGGCATCGGCCGGTCGTCGCAATCGCTCAACGCGATCCGCGGCCAGACCGACGACCTTTCGGCACTGGCAAAAACCGCCAATGAAGGGGCCCGCCAATTGGCCAACGCGACGCGCGAGTTCACCGCGTCTGCAAACGAAATCGGGCGCTACGTGCAGGGCGCCGGCGACCTGACCGGCAAGGCGACACAGGCCGCCGCGGAGGCCAGCGAGAGCATCAAAGGGCTTGATCTTTCGTCCACCGAAATTGGAACGATCGTCGGCTTGATTGCGAAGGTCGCAAAGCAAACGCAGCTGCTCGCTCTCAATGCCACCATCGAAGCAGCGCGCGCGGGCGATGCGGGCCGCGGCTTTGCCGTAGTCGCGAGCGAGATCAAGTCGCTCTCGATCGAAACGCAGAAGGCGACCGACGATATCAGGCGCCGTGTCGCCCAACTGCAAAGCGATGCACGCGCCTCAAGCACGGCATTGACGCGCATCTCCTCGGTCATCAGCGAGGTGCGGCCGGTATATTCGGCGATCGTCTCTGCCGTCGACGAGCAGATCGCGACGGCGCAAAACATCTCGGAAAACGCCTTCACCACCTCGACCTTCATTGAGCGCGTTTCCAACAGCGTCGGCGAAATCAAGCAGGCGACCGCCGACGCCGCGCACGAAAGCGCGGAGGTGGATCGGTCCGGCCGTGCCGCCGCGGAACTCGCCGCAAAATTGCGCCGCAATCTTTCGATTTTCCTGCGCCAGACCGAAATCGGAGACCGCCGGCGCTCGGATCGCCTGCCTTGCGACCTCGCTGTCACGCTCCAGGGAACGTTTCAAAGCAAAACCGTCGACATCAGTCTCCACGGTGCGCTGGTTCAGGTGAAGGCCGATCAATTTACGGCCGAGATCGGCCGCCGCGTCTCGCTCGAGATCGCCGAGATCGGCCTGCTGGCGGCCACGATCGTCAACCGATCCGAACTCGGACTGCACCTGAAATTCATCGATGTGGACGCCAAGACCCAGGCGGCGCTGGAACAAAAGATCTTCACCATCCAGTCCGAAAATCGCGAATTCATTGCGCGCGGCAAGGAAGCCGGCGCGGAAGTTATCCGATGTCTCGAACGCCTGATCGAAAGCGGGCGCACCACGGCCGCGATCCTGTTCGACAACGACTATGTGCCGATCGCCGACAGCAACCCGCAGCAATACCGCACGCAATATCTCGACCTGCTCGAGGAGGTTCTGCCGCCGATTCAGGAGCGGCTGCTGGCGTCCGATCAGCGGATGGTCTTCGCCATCGCGATCGACCGCAACGGCTACATTCCGGTGCACAATCTGAAATACTCGAAGCCGCAGCGTCCGAACGATCTCGACTGGAACATTCCGAACTGCCGCAATCGCCGCATCTTCGACGACCGCGCCGGACTGTGCGCGGCGCGTAGCGCAAGACCTTATCTGATCCAGAGCTACCCGCGCGACATGGGCAACGGCGTCATGATCCTGATGAAGGAAATCGACGTGCCGCTGCGCGTGCGCGGCAGACACTGGGGCGGCTTTCGCATGGCCTATAAGATTTGATGCCGCTTTGGTCGCACCGGAAGGCGGGAGGCGAATTCTTGATGAGGGCTTCGAGGCATTCGCTGTCAGCCGGGACAAACGCCGGCCAACCTGCAGGTCGCAAATTCCCGCTCGGAGTTGTAGCTTTGGGGTTTGAGCGACGCGCAACACCGGCATTGCGAGCCCGATTGCGATGACCAGAATTGTCGATAGCCCATTCCTCGTTTTGATCGTCGCATTCTTCGTCCAATCGGTCACCGCCTATTTGGGTGATGTGCTGCGCCGCACCGTAAAGCCGGTCGGGACACAAGCCCGCGCCGATCTCGACACCGTGCTGACCGCGACCTTGACGCTGTTTGCGTTGATCATCGGCTTCAGCTTTTCGATGGCGGTAAGCCGCTACGACTTGCGCAAGAACCAGGAAGAAGCCGAAGCCAATGCCATCGGCACCGAATTCCTCCGCGCCGATCTGCTGCCGGCCGAAGGCGCCGAGAACACGCGCAAGCTGTTGCGAGGCTATATCGACCAGCGCGTCGCCTTCTACAGCAGCGGCGCGGTAACGCCCGGCGTCGTCAAGCCGGAGACGGGCAAAGCGCAGAGCGAACTTTGGTCGTCCGTCGTGCAGGCGACAAAGGGACAGCCGACACCCATCGCGGCGCTCGTCCTCTCAGGCATGAATGACATCATCAATGCCGAGGGCTACACCCAGGCGGCATGGTGGAACCGCATTCCACTCGCCGCCTGGGCGCTCATGGGCATCATGGCGGTGGTCTGCAACATGCTGCTCGGTTACCGCGAACGGCGAACCAACGCACTGGTCCTCACGATCCTGCCGATGATCGCGTCGATCGCGTTCTTTCTTATCTCCGACATCGACAGTCCCTATGGAGGCGTCGTCCGCTTGGTGCCGTACAACCTGATCGCCGTCTCAGCGTCCATGCGGCAGTAGTTTGCCCCGTGGTGTCAGAATTGCGACTGGAAAGAAGGCGAACGGGCCCAACCGGGGTTGCGCAGCCCTGCCGTAACCTGATTTTCGTTTTGGTCTTCGACTTCTGCTTCTGGTGCAACACGGAGGCAGCGTTTACGCCCGATCGAACTCCGATCCGCGCAGCTCGTGCGCAAGCTGATCGAGCACCGCGTTGACCATCCCGGTTTCCTCTTCGTCGACGAAGGCGCCGGCAACATCGACATATTCCGACATCACCACGCGCGCGGGCACGTCGGGGCGACAGGCAAGCTCATAGGCGCCGGCGCGCAGCACGGCGCGCAGCACCGCCTCGATGCGCTTGAGCGGCCAGCCGCGGCTGAGCGCCTTGTCGATCTGCGGATCGAGCTTGGTCTGCTCGCGCACCACGCCGGCAACGATGTCGCGAAAGTAGGCGGCTTCGGCCGGGCGATATTGCTCGCCCTCGACCTCGCCACCGAGCCAATGGCGCTCGAACTCGGCCATGATGTCGTTGAGGCCGGTGCCGGCGAGGTCCATCTGATAGAGCGCCTGCACGGCGGCAAGCCGCGCCGCGCCGCGCTTGTTGGCCTTGCGCGCCTCGTTCGCCGCGGCACTCGCCATGTCAGCGCTTTCCAAAGCGTTGCTTGAGGCCGACCAGCGCCAGCGCCGCCCGCGCGGCGTCACCGCCTTTGTCCTGGTCCTCGACGCGCGCGCGGGCCCAGGCCTGCGCCTCGGTATCGACCGTGATGATGCCGTTGCCGATCGGAATCCCGCGCGCCAGCGAAAGCTGCATCAAACCCTGCGCCGACTGGTGCGAGACGATCTCGAAATGGAGAGTTTCGCCACGGATGACGCAGCCGAGCGCGACAGCGCCGTCATAGGGCCTGCGGCTCCCCTTTGCCGCATCAAGCGCAATCGCGATGGCAGGCGGAATTTCGAGCGAGCCCGGCACGGTCACACGATCGGCTTGCGCGCCGGCCTTTTTGAGCGCCTTCATCGCACCTTCGAGCAGCGCATCGGCAATGTCATCGTAGTAGCGCGCCTCGACGATGAGAATACGCGCACCCTTCCCGGCGCTTTTGTCACGTTTGCCTTGCCGCGGCCCGGCCATTGGACGCTCCATTATCGCGCGTGGTCGTAGCAAGCAGCAGCGAAGCGAACAAGCGCGCTGACCGGTGCGAAGCGGGCCCGCCGGCACTGATTAACGGGATGCCTCCAGGAGCCGCGCGGCGTAACGGGCCATCTGATCGACCTCGATATTGATCCGCGCGCCGACGCGGAGCGCGCCGAGCGTCGTGACCCGCAACGTGTGCGGGATGATCAGCACCGAGAACGTGTCGCCGTCGACCTTGTTCACGGTAAGCGACACACCGTCGAGCGCGACCGATCCTTTCGGCGCGATGAAGCGGGCGAGGTCGGCGGGTACGCGTACCGTGAGTTCCGCTGAGTCGACAAAATCATCGCGCGCCACAAGCTCGGCAACGCCGTCGACGTGGCCGCTCACCATGTGGCCGCCGAGCTCGTCGCCGAGCCGCAGCGCCCGTTCAAGGTTGAGATGCGTGCCGTGCCGCCACGTCGCCGCGGTGGTGGCGCGCAGCGTCTCGGCCGCCGCATCGACCGAAAACGAGGATCGGTTGCCGGTGCGTCCGCGTTCGACGACGGTGAGGCAGACGCCGGAGCAGGCGATCGAGGCGCCGATATCGATGGCGTGCGGGTCGTAACCGCAGGCAACGGTCAGGCGGCGCAGGCCTTCAGCCTTTTCGTGAACTTCAAGGACTTCCCCCAAGTCGCTGACAATCCCTGTGAACATGCCCCTACCTTCGCTCGTAGCTGTCGCGGCGGTCAGCACCTAGGGCTTCGCTGCCGATGAGTGCAAGCCGCCGCGTCAGCGCCGCCATCGCCGCAGCATCAAGTGCGTCGATCCCATCGGGTCCGACGATCTTGGGCGAATGGAACAACACGGCCTCGTCCACCAGATCGGCTTCGAGAAGGGCCGCGGCAAGCGTCGGCCCGCCCTCGACCATGAGCCGCGTGATGCCCTTGCCGGCCATAAGCTTGAGCGCGGCGTGAAGATCAAGGCGCCCGGCATTCGACTCGACTCTCAGCACTTCGGCGCCGTGGCTTTGCAGCGCTTCGGCCCTGTCATCTGCCGCGCCGGTGGCGGCGATCAGCCACAGCGGCGTTTCCCGCGCGCTGCGCACCAGACGCGACGTGAGCGGCAGGCGCAGCGCGGCGTCGAGGACGATGCGGACCGGCGACCGCTTGGCCATGCCGGGCAAGCGGCAGGTCAGGAGCGGATCGTCCGCAACTGCGGTGCCGATGCCGATCACGATGGCATCGCTCTCGGCCCGCATCAGGTGCACATGCTCGCGCACCGCCTCGCCGGTAATCTCGACCGGCCGGCGTCCGGCTGCCGCCGCTTTGCCGTCTGCCGAGATCGCGAGCTTAAGCGTGACGTGTGGCCGGCCGTCGCGGATGCGGCGGATGTGGCCGGCATGATCGCGCCGCGCCTGGTCCGCGCCGAGGCCGACCGCGACGTCAATGCCGGCCGCCCGAAGCCGCGCATGGCCCTGCCCCGCGACTTCCGGATTGGGATCTTCAAGCGCCGACACGACCCGCGCAACGCCGGCAGCGATGACCGCGTCGGCGCATGGCGGCGACTTGCCGTAATGCGAGCACGGCTCGAGCGTCACATAAAGCGTGGCGCCGCGCGCCGCCGCACCGGCCCGGCGCAGCGCTTCGACTTCGGCGTGCGGCCGGCCGCCCGGCTGCGTCCAGCCGCGGCCGACGATGACGCCGTCCTTG
>DATJYT010000245.1:0-26250 GCA_035499475.1 Xanthobacteraceae bacterium
TGCTGAGCTGGAGCTGGGCGGCGAGGCGGTTCTCCATGCCGAAAACCTGCGAATCCCACGTCAGATCGGCGTTGTTGCCGGTGACTTTCTGATTGTGATCGACGAAGAAGCGATCGCGGTCGATCATATTCGGCGCAATGACGGTACCGGTGTCGAAGGCGTAGGTCTCGCTGTCGATCCAATTTCGCTTGGCCTGATAGTAGTAAAGTTGGTCCTTGACGTTGACGTTGTTCAGAGGCGCCCATTCGAAGCCGCTGCGCAGCCAGAGTTCCTGGGCGCCCGTCGCGTTGTCGGCGACGTTGTAGTTGATCGTCAGCGTTCGGGAATCGATCGTCAGCGGCGGACCAATGACGGTGGTTCCATCGAACTTGCTGATTGCCGAGCCCGATACGACGCCGCTTTTCGCATAGGGGCCGGCGAACGACATTGGAACGAGCGGCGTGCCCCAATAGGCGTGACCGGAATCCTTTTTGTAATCGACGGCGCCGAATACCATGAAGTTATTGGCGGCGCGATAATTGAGCTGGGTCGCGAGACCCGTCAGGTCGCGGAAATCGCCCTCGATGAAGCTATCGAGCTTCGAAGCGAGTACGTCGAAGCGGTAGTCGAGACCCTGTACCGGCGTCGATCCGCCTGAGCCGTAATGCGAACGGATCGAACCATACGAATCCACCGCGAAGTCGGCTTCGCTTCTGATGGGACCGGTCGTCGGCTGCCGGCTGACGTAATTGACGGCGCCGCCGACCGCGTTGAGTCCGGTCATCAACGACGACGGACCTTTCAGAAATTCGACTTTGGCGAGATTGGATGTGTCCATCCAGCGCGAGGTGATATCCGAGGGGCCGGTCCAGATGCCGTTGTAAAGCGTGTTGATCTGGCTGCCGGAGAAGCCGCGCATCGAGAAATTCGCCGGTGCGCCGGCGGAATCGCCCGCCAATACGCCGACCGCGCCCTGCGCGGCGTCGGTGGTGGTGCGATAACCCTGCTCCCGCATGGTCTGCTGGGTGACGACGTCTACCGACGCCGGCGTTTCGATGACGGGAAGCCCCAGCCGGGTAGCGCTCGCTGCGACGGCGCTGAGTGGCGTCATCGGAATTCCTGCGAGCGGTTGCGGCCCCTGTACAACCTGACCGCCGTTCGGACCTTGTTGCGGCCCAGTCATCGTAACCGGCGTCCGCGCACCCGCCGGTTTGGCTCGGCTGCGCGGCTTCTTTTTGAGTTGCCCCGAAATCTGGATCGGCGGCAGTTTGCTGCGGCCGCTCTCCGCCTCATTCGGCAGCGGTGGCGTTTGCGCCGAGCCCGCGCGCGTCGAGAGTAGCGCGACCACTGCGAGCGTCGTTGTCGAGATCAGGGTTGAACGGAATGCGGATAGACGGCCGCGATTGCGACCGCTGCTGATGACAGGCACGACGCCACGCCTCAACGGCGAAACCGTAACCCGTCACCGCGATTTTGGCTGTTGCGCGCCCCGCCTTCGCCCCTGCGGCAATCGCGTAACCACCGTACTTCGACGTTGACGCCAGGACACCCCGCCCGACGCGCTCGCGCGTGACCGTTGCCGGTGGCAGATCTCCTGGCTCGCGGGTCGCTGCCTCCGTCCGCCTTCCCAGGAGCGGCAAAGCTCCCAGTGGCATATTGGGCGAAGGCTCTCCGCTTACAGTTGCGGGGGCAGCTACGGCGTTGCGCGCTCAAGCGAGCGCACGCACCGCATTCCCTTTTGATCCCTTGCGGGAACCACCAATATCAATCTTGGACATGACCGCATGAAAGGTCAACCAAGCGTGTTCGCTCATTGTCGTAACGGCCGGCACGGGCTAAATCAAAAAGCGGCCGGGCGCGGAATGACGATCATGCCGAATATCCAAACCTACGATTACATCATTGTCGGCGCCGGCTCGGCCGGCTGCACGCTAGCCGCCCGGCTGTCCGAGGATAAAACGATCCGCGTGCTGCTGCTCGAAGCCGGCGGCTGGGACCGCGATCCGTGGATCAAGATTCCGCTCGGCTGGCCGCGTCTCCTGCTCAAGCGCAAGCACGACTGGATGTATTTCGCCGAACCCGAAGCCTCGACCGGCGGCCGCGGCCTCGAATGCGCGCGCGGCCGGGTCATCGGCGGCTCGTCCTCGATCAACGCCATGGCTTATGTGCGCGGCCATCGCGGCGATTACGACCGCTGGGCGGCATCGGGGCTCAGTACCTGGTCCTACGCCCATGTGCTTCCCTATTTTCGGCGTCAGGAATCATGGGACGACGGCGAGAGCTTTTATCGCGGCGGCAGCGGTCCGCTGCACACGCAGCGCACCCGCTTTGCCGATCCGCTGATTGATGCCTTCGCGGCCGCCGGCCAGGCGGCGGGCTACCGCGCGACAGCCGACTACAACGGCGCCCAGCAGGAAGGTTTCACCACCTGGCAGATGACGGTGCGGAACGGCCGGCGCTGCAGCGCCGCGGATGCGTATCTGCGGCCGGCTCTGGACAGAGAGAACCTTGCGGTCAGCATTCATGCCCTGACGACGCGGATCGTCTTCGACGGCCGCCGCGCCGTCGGCGTCGAATATACCGAGCAGGGCCGCTCGCAGACCGCCTATGCCGACCGCGAAGTCGTTCTCTGCGGCGGCGTCATCAACTCGCCGCAGCTTCTGATGCTGTCCGGAATCGGCGACGCCGACGAATTGCGCGAACATGGCATCAACGTGAAGGCTGCGCTGCCCGGCGTCGGCAAGAATCTTCAGGACCACATCTCGGCGGCCATCGCCTACCAGAGGAAAGCGCCCGGACCGTTCCATCACGCGATGAGGTTCGACCGCATCGTGCCGGCGCTGGCGGCGGCCTATTGGCGCGGCGAAGGCATCGCCACCGAACTACCCACCGGCCAGATGGCGTTCCTGAAGAGCCGGCCGGATGCAGCGCTGCCCGACGTGCAATTCATCTTCAACGCGGCGCCGATGACGGCGACGCCGTACCTTTGGCCGGTCCGCAAGCCCTATGCCGACGGCTATGCCTGCCGCGCCGTGGTGCTGCGGCCGGAAAGCCGCGGCCGGATCGAACTTGTCTCGGCCGATCCGCGACAGCCGGTCCGCATCCGCCAGAACTTCCTAGCCACCGACAACGACTGGAAAACCCTGCGCGCGGGCTTGCGCATGGCGCGCGAGGTTTGCCGGCAGGCGCCGATGCGGCCGTTCATGGAGCGCGAGATCGCGCCCGGCGAAGCCGCCACGTCCGACGCCGCGATCGATGAGCATATCCGCGCGAACTCCATCACCGTCCATCATCCGCTCGGCACCTGCAAAATGGGCGTCGCCTCCGACCGCATGGCGGTGGTCGATCCTGAGCTTCGCGTCTTTGGCGTCGACGGCCTTCGGGTGGTCGACGGCGCGGTGATGCCGGACCTCGTCGGCGGCAACATCAATGCACCCATCATCATGATCGCCGAAAAGGCCGCCGACCTCATCCGCGGGCGCGAACCGCTCGAACCGGCGCGGCTTGCCAGCGCAACGGAATATTCGCGCCACTGAGCCAAACGGGCGTCAGTGCTTCGCCAAAAGCGGCAGGATGATCTCAATCATGCGGTCGGCGGTCGTGCCGGGCGGAAAGAAACCGGCATATTGGCCGTCACGCCCGACCAGATAAACAAAGCCGGTATGGTCGATCAAATATATGGCGCCGTCAGGCGGCGTATATTTGGCGTAGTAGGCCTTGTAGGAATCCGCGACCGAGCGAATCTGCTGCGGCGTGCCGGTGAGGCCGATCAGGCGCGGATGAAATTGCGCCACATAGGGCGCGAGCACCGCCGGCGTGTCGCGCTCGGGATCGACCGAGATGAAGAGCGGCTGCACCTCGTCGCCCGCCGCACCCAGCTTGTCCACCGCAAGTCCGATCTGCATCAATTCGGTCGGACAGATGTCCGGGCAGGTGGTGTAGCCGAAATAGACGATAAGCAGCTTGCCGCGGAAATCCGCGTCGGTGCGCTGCTTGCCGGTGTGATCGATCAGCGTGAACGGGCCGCCGACGTGGCCGCGGCCCCACATCAGATCGTCCATCAGGCGGGCGGCACGGTCGGGGTCCGGCTCCTGGGCCAGCGCCGAGGAAGCGATGACCGCCGCGAGCTCCAACGCGCCGGCTAAGCCTCGCCACCCGAGCATCACGCCCCGAAGGTCAGAAGCGCGCCGGTCGAGCCGACAAACAGACGATCGGGCGCGATGTCGCGCATCGCCTCGACGAAATTCTCGCCACTGCAATGCATCGGCACCACGATGTCGGGCTTCAGCTCCGCGATCTCGGTGACGATGTGCTTGGTGTAGTCCATCGGCGCCGGGCCGAGATGAAAGCCGCCGATCAGGGCGTGGAGCTTGTCGACGCCGGAGACCTCCTTGGCCTGCTTCACCGCGTTGACGACGCCGCGATGACTGCATGACGAGATCACGACGAGTCCGCGATCCTTGACGTTAAAGACCGTCGCATGCTCGTGATAATGCTCGTCGGGCACCGTCTTTCCGGCCAATTCGGCGGGCGTATAGTGAGACGCATCGCAGCCCAGCCCGTCGGTGATGCCGAACTGCTCGAACGTGTTGGGCAGGATCTTTTCGTCGGTTTGCCGCTTGATCTGCCCGGTGGTGAAGGCATGGCCGACGATCACGGTCGGGCTTTCGCACAAGACGACGCCGACCTTGCGCGCGGCGAGCGCGCGCCGGTCGAGATAGCCGAAATCGCTGAACTCGCCGGGCGTCGCGGTCGGCTGCACCCGGTGGCAGAAATTGTCCTCGCCGCCGGCATAGAGTTTCACGTCCGCAGGCAGCACGCCGCGGTACTTGTCGAGAAAACCGATCAAGCCGCCGTAGTGATCGAAATGGCCGTGGCTGACGATGAGCGCATCGAGCTTGCCAGGCACAACGCCCAGCAGCTCGATATTGTTGAGAAGCGCGTCCGGCGTGTAGCCATAATCAAGCATCAGCGTGCGCGTCTCGCCGCCCTTGAGCGATTGCAGATGCAGCGACAGACCCCACTGCGTGTGCAGCTCCTTGGTATAGTCCTTGGCCCGCGGCGCCGGTGTCACCGCCATGCCGTTGAACGTCGTCGGCCGCAGGAAAATATTGTGCGTGAGATCGACGACCACGCGCACCGACAGCTTATCTACGACCGGCGCTTCGATCGCCGTCGCGCCGGCATACTCGACACACGAAAATCCCCCGGCCGCAGCGCCCGCAAACGCCGCCGAGGCCTTGAGGAAATCCCGCCTTTTCATGATGCGCCCTCCCGCGCGCCACCGCCGGCGCCGCTAAGGCGCACTATACCGTGCCGGCCGTGGGCGGAACACGACCACCACCGCTCCCCCGCGAAGGACACGCGCGGGCAAGGCCCCGGCGCCATGCGCATAGGCGTAAGCCCCGGAACGGGCTTCACAATCCTGTCATGCCTGCCTATAAACTAGCACCAACGCCGCACTGCGGCATTGAGTCGAGGTTGGGAGCGTCGTCTTGAACGCTCATGTATCGCCATCGGGCTTCCCGGCGCTGGTCCTCAACGCGGACTTCCGGCCGCTGAGCTATTACCCGCTGTCGCTGTGGTCGTGGCAGGACGCCATCAAGGCGGTCTTTCTGGAACGGGTGAACATCGTCGCCAACTACGACCGCGCGGTGCGCAGCCCGAGCTTCGAGATGAAGCTGCCGAGCGTGGTGTCGCTCAAGACCTTCGTCAAACCATCGACGCATCCGGCCTTCACCCGATTCAACGTGTTCCTGCGCGACCGCTTCAGCTGCCAATATTGCGGTGCGCGCGACGATCTCACCTTCGACCACCTGCTGCCGCGCTCGCGCGGCGGCCACACGACGTGGGGCAACGTCGTCGCCGCCTGCTCGCCGTGCAACCTGCGCAAGGGCAACCTGACGCCGGACGAAGCCAGGATGTTCCCATCACAGACGCCGTTCCAACCGACAGTGCAGCACCTGCACCGCAACGGCCGGCTGTTCCCGCCCAACTATCTGCACGATAGCTGGCTCGATTATCTGTATTGGGACACCGAGCTCGATCCGTGATCGTCGGCAGCCTGGATTAAAGCGAAAGCGAATCCGGGAACGATAGGTCCGCTCATCATTTTAAGGTTGTGTCAGTGCGCACGTGGGCCTACATGCGCCGATAGTGCCTTTTTGAACCTGATTTGGAGCGAGCGTGATGGGATCGATCGTCCTGCTCGACCTGATGGGTGGCGTGGCGCTGTTGCTGTGGGGCCTGCATATGGTCCTGAGCGGCGTGTTGCGCGCGTTCGGCCCGGACTTGCGCCGCCTCCTCGGCAACGCGCTCGGCAACCGCCTTACCGCCTTCGGCGCCGGTCTCGGGCTGACGGCGCTGCTGCAAAGCAGTACCGCGACCGGCCTGATGACTACGTCGCTTGCGGCGGACGGCGTCGTCAGCCTCGTGCCGGCGCTCGCCATCATGCTCGGCGCCAATGTCGGCACCACGCTGATCGTGCAGGTTCTCTCCTTCGACGTCGCCGCCGCCGCGCCGGTACTGTTCGTGATCGGCCTCATCACCTTCCGCAGCGGCGGCCGCACACTCACCAAGGCGCTCGGCCGCATCGCCATCGGCCTCGGCCTGACGCTGCTCGCCTTGCACATCCTGATCGGTACGCTGGCGCCCGCCGAACAGGCCCCGTCGGCGCGCGCGCTGTTTGCCGCCATGACGGGCGATCTCGTGCTCTGCGTCATTATTGCGGCGGCGCTGACCTGGGCGGCGCATTCGAGCGTCGCCGTGGTGCTGCTGGTGATGTCGCTCGCCTATTCGCAATTCGTCACGCCGGCGGCGGCGCTCGCTCTGGTGGTCGGGGCCAATCTCGGCAGCACCATCAACCCGCTGCTCGAGGCCGGTATTCGCGGCGATCCGGCAAGCCGCCGCCTGCCGGTCGGCAATCTGCTCAATCGCCTGGTCGGCGTGGCGGTCGCACTCCCCTTCCTGGACCCTATCGCGCGCGAGATGACGGCCTTCCAGCCCGACGCCGCCAAGATGACGGCCGAGTTCCACATGCTGTTCAACGTCGTGCTGGCCGCGGTCTTCATCGGACCGCTTGACGCGGTGGCCTGGCTGCTCACCCGCCTTCTGCCCGAAAGGAAACAGCCGGCCGACGCCTCGATGCCGCGCTATCTCGACGAGGCGGCGCTCGAAACGCCGCCGCTCGCGCTCGCCAACGCGGCGCGCGAGACGCTGCGCATGGGCGACACCATCGAGGCGATGCTGCGCGAGGTCATGACCGCGCTGATGAACAACGACCGCAAGCTCGTCGCCGACGTCTCGCGCATGGACAATATCGTCGACCGGCTCAACGAGGCGATCAAGCTCTACGTCACCAAGCTCACCCGCGACAGCCTCGACGAGCGGGAAGGCCGTCGCGCCATGGAAATCGTCTCCTTCACCATCAATCTCGAACACATCGGCGACATTATCGACAAGAACCTCTGCGAGCTTGCCGCCAAGAAGATCAAGCGCCGTTATCAGTTCTCCGCCGAGGGTGCGGCCGAGCTGACAGCGTTCCACAAGCGCATCTGCGAAAGCCTGCAGGCGGCCTTCGGCATCTTCATGACCGGAGATACCGAGGCCGCGCGGCGGCTCCTGCGCGAGAAGGCCGACGTCCGCAAGGCCGAGCTTGAAGCCGCCGACCGCCACTTCGAGAGGCTGCGCGAAGGGCGGCCGGAAAGTCTCGAGACAACCTCGCTGCACCTCGACGTGCTGAGCGACCTCAAGCGAATCCACTCGCACATCTGCTCGGTTGCCTACCCGGTGCTCGAAGCCGCGGGGGAACTGCCGGTGCGGGAAAGCATCAGGAACGGGCAAACGGCGCCGGGCACACTCACCTATCAGCCGAAGGCACCATAGCGGCCGGGCGGCGCATCAAATGGCGGTGTCATCATCCGCAAAGACCGAAAGCGCAGCCGGTATCAGACCGAATGCAGCCGGTCCGGCCCGCCGTTGTAGCGGCCGTTGACGTCGTTCAGGGCGGCTTGCGACTGCGCCTGAGGAAGCGGATTTTCCACCTTCACCTGGCCGGCGGTCGCCTTGTCGGCGAGATTGTCCTCGCGGCGCGACGAACCTTCAAAGCGCGCATTTTCCTCGATCGACAGGGAACGATGATAGATGTCGCCCTCGACCACGGCCGTGCCCTGGAGCTGGACCCGAAGAGCATGGATGGTGCCTTTGAGCCGGCCGCCGATGGTCAACTCCTGGGCGACGACGTTGCCTTCGACGGTTGCGCCGTCGCAGATTGTGACATTGCTGGCTTGCAGCTCACCCTCGATGCGGCCGAAGATTTTCACCGCGCCGTCGCCGATGATCTTACCGACGACCGTCATGCCTGCACTGATGGTGGACGAAACCGATTCCGGTTGGGCCGCTGGTTGGAGCGCCGGTTGGACCGCTGGTGCCGTCATGGGTTGAGCCTCCTGCCCCGTAACTTTCGGCGCGAACGAGGGAGCCGGGTCTGGACCCTTGGTGGGTGGGTTCCCCCTGAACTTGCCGAGCATGTCATTCTCCCTGCCCGCAGTACTTTATCATCTCATCAGTTGGCGTGATAGACGCGATGGAAGCGGCGGCCAAGGCCGCTGAGCACTTCGCCCGCGCTCGACCTTGCTGCGGCCGCGAGGTCGTCGATGCCGAGCGCACCGCCGATGATCGTGACCATCTCGCCGTGGCGCACCGCCGACGGATCGGTGTGGTCGGTAACATCGACGGCCAGCAGGTCCATCGCCGGGCGGCCGACCACTCGGCAACGTTCGCCGCCGACGATCGCCTGAGGCGCCTGCTCGGCGGCCGGAAAAGGATAACCATCGGCATAACCCATCGCCACGATTGCAAGCCGGGTTGGCCGCCTGGCCGACCAGCCGTTCATGTCGGCGATCGCTTCACCCTGCGCCAGTTTGCGGACCTGCACAATGCGCGCGCGCAGATCGATCACCGGTATCATCGGATTGCGAACCGCGGGTGTCGGGTTGGCGCCATAAAGCGCCGCGCCCGGCCGCACCACATCGAAGTGCGCCTTCGGCCCCAGGAATATGCCGGACGAGCCCACGAGCGAACTCGGCACTCCGGAATATAGCCGCCGCAAGTCCTGGAAAGTGCTGATCTGACGATCGATTAACGGATGATCCGGTCTCCCGGGATGATCCAGATGGCTCATCAGTAGCGTGATGCCGTGAACCGGCGAACTGACGCGGCCGGCGATGGCGGCGGCCTCCTGCGGCGACATGCCCTGGCGGCTGAGCCCGGTATCGACATTCACCGCGAAGCCGCCCTGCCAATGACTGCTGGCGACAAACACATCCCATTCCGCCATCTCGATCAGGCTGTTGATCACCGGCCGGGCATTGATCGAGGCGAAAACCGGTCCGGTGCCGGCGTAAAGCCCATCGAGAACGTAGATCGTGGCATTCGGCGCGATGGCGCGCACGCGCTTGGCCTCGGCCAGATTGGAGACGAAAAACGTCCGGCAGCCGGCCTCCGTAAGCGTCGAGGAGATCGGATCGATGCCGCAACCGAAGGCATCGCCCTTGACGACCGCAGCGCACTCGCCGGCGACCCGCTTGGCCAGCGTCTCCCAGTTGAACGCAACGGCGGTCAGATTGATTTTCAGGATGCCGCCGGCCTCGGCTTCGGGCGGCCCCTCCTCCTTGATGAATTCGGCGATGCCGCGGTTATTGACGACGAGGCGGCCGCCGCGATTGATGACCTTGCCGTCGATCGAGCCTTCGATGACCACGTGCGCGCCGCGCTCGATCGTCAGGTTGCCCCTGAGATTGCCGCGGACGTGAAGCGAGCAGTTTTTTTGAACGAAAGCATCGCTCAGGACGGAGCCATGAATGTCCGACGAGCTACTGACCAAAAGCAGCTCTTCGCCGGCTTTCTGAGCGGACAGCATCGTAGCAATCGACGCGGTTTGGCCGGGGCCCCCACGACCCAGACTTATAGGAATAGTTGCGCTTTTTCCGCGGCACTGCAATCGCGGAATTTATTGATGCACCGATATAACGGAGAAAATCGTCGGGCAGGCTCCGTTCGCGGCTAGGTGCGAGCGGAGCTGGCAGGACGCGCCGCAATTCAGGCGGCGTGAACCTTCCGCGCGCCGGAAAATGCCGGCGCCACCTCGGCCATGAAGCGCGCCATCTCGTCCTTGACCTGGTTGTGCGGCTTTTGGCCGACATTGACGTAAAGAATGACCTCGTCGAAGCCGGCCGCCTCGACCTTTTTGAGCACGTCGATCATGTGGCCGGACGAGCCGATCAGCACCGAGTTCTCGGTCAACTGCTCGGGCTTCAAGTTCTTCAGCCGGTCGACGATGTCGATGAAATAGCGGTAGCTCGGCGGCGCGTTCTTCGGATCGCCCGGAAAGGCCGGGATGACGCACTCATTGTAGTAATAGATCTGCCGCGCCCGGACGGCGGCCTCCTGCTCCGGCGTATCGGCGAAGTGCAGGAAATAGCTGCACATGAGCCGCTGCGGCTTCTGGCCGTGCTTGGCGCAGGTCTCCTGATAGAGATCGGCCACCTGCTTGAGCCCGCCGAACGTCATCGCGGCGGCGAACGGCGCCACGATCAAGCCGCAGCCGAGCCGCGCCGCAAGCTCGATCGACGGCTTGGAGAACGACCCGATATAGGCCGGCAGCGGCTGCTGGACCGGCTTCGGCGTGATGCGCACGTCGTCGAACTGGTAGTGCTTGCCGTGGTGCGAGATGCGGCCTTGGGCGCTCCACAGCTTGCGCACCACCTCCATGCCTTCTTCGAAAATGCCCTGGTTGTCCTCGAAGGACACATGGAACGGCTGATATTCGCGGCGGTCGTAGCCGCGCCCAGCGGCGAAATCGACGCGGCCGTTGCTGAGAAGATCGAGCGAGGCGAATTGCTCGGCGACCCGGATCGGGTGATGCAGGGGAAGGACGGTCACTGCCGGCGCCAGGCGAATGGTCTTCGTCTGCGCCGCGATATAGGCCAGCACCAGATCGGGGCACGACAAGACGCCGAGCGAGTTGAAATGGTGCTCGCCGATCCAGGCTGAGTGCATGCCGATCTGATCGGCATAGATCGCCTCCGCCGTGATATCGGCGACGTACTGGTTGGCCGAGCGGGGATTGTTCGGATAATTGTTGTCGCTCAGCGTGAAGTAGCCGAAATCCATCTTGTCCTCCCAGGATGTCGCATTTTCACGAGCTAGCCTCACTCCTATAGTTGAAAATGCATCAGTTGTAAATGCACTAGTTTTGCGCTAGGTTGACGCAGGATTCGGCCGCCGCGGGCGGCGAGGTATCGCAGGACTGGCGCAACGTGAAGGACCAGCTCGATCTTGGCGACTATCTGCCCTACCTCGTGAACCGGGTCGGCACCATCATCGCCGATCAGTTCGGCGAGGAGGCGCTGGCGCCGCATGGTCTGAGCATCGCGATGTGGCGCGTCCTGGCGGTCCTGGCGAGCACCGGCGGCCAGCGTCAGATCGACCTCGCCGATCTGACCAGCATCGACGCCTCGACACTATCGCGGATCGTGTCCCGACTGATCCGCATGGGCCTGGTGACCCGGTCGCGCTCGGCCAACAGCAACCGCGAGGTCGATGTTGAGCTATCGACGAAAGGCAACACACTCGTCACCCGCCTCATTCCCATGGGGCTCGCATGCGAGGCGGCGTCCGTTGCCGGCCTGTCGTCGAAGGAGTTAACGGTGCTCAAGCACTGCCTGCGGCGGATGTTCGCCAATATGAAAAACAGAAAAGCCGCACCAGCCGCGCCGGGCGAGCGCCGTCAGCGGTCGAGCAACTCGAGCGTCCATCCCGGATTTCGGTGATGCCCAACCCGGACAACACGCTACTCGGCGATCGAGCCGAACGTCGCATCTTCGGACAACGACTGCGCTAGCGCCTTGCCGGCTTGAGAGAGCCGACGCGACCATGCGATACCCGAGTTTTCTCGGCAATCGAGGACCCTCAGATGACGATCATCGATTCCCAGGTTCACGCCTACGAAGCGAACACGCCTAAGCGTCCATGGCACAGCGTGCCGAACTGGCCCGATCACGTCACCGGCGACGAGATGGTGGCGGCGATGGACAAGGTCGGCGTCGACGGCGCGATTTTCATCTCCGCCTTTTCTATGTATCGCTACGACGCAAGCTATGCGGTGGAGGTGCAACGCGCCCATCCCGATCGGTTTGCGATCGTCAAGCCGGTCGACCCGGACGATCCCGCGGTGGCCGATGTGGTCGCCGACTGGAAGCGCACATCCGGCGCGGTCGGCATCCGCATCATGTTGACGAAGGAAGCGAACCGGGAGCCGAACGACCCGGGCCTCGACCGGATCGCGCGCGCGGCCGTAAAGCACGACCTTCCGGTCAACATCCTATGCTGGGGCAACGTCGAGGCGGGCACGGCATTGATCGACCGCCACCCCGATACGCGCTTCATCATCGACCATCTGGCTATCCTGCAGCCGCGCACGCCGCCCGCTCCGCCGCAGCCGTGGGCCGATTTGCCAAAGGTGCTGGAACTCGCCAGACGCAAGAACGCCGTGATCAAGGTGAGCGGCGCCTGTACGCTGTCCAAGGAACCGTATCCATTCCCGGACATCTGGGATCCGCTCGCGCGCGTGTTTGATGCCTGGGGCTTCGAACGCTGCCTGTGGGGCACGGACTGGACCCGCGCCGCCGCGGTGGTCAATTACGAGCAGGCCGTCGAGCCGTTTCGCAAGGCCGATCGCCTGAGCGACAGCGAGCGAGCGATGCTGATGGGCGGCGCCTGCGCCAAAGCTTATCGCTGGTCGCCGCAGAAAGGCTAAGTCGAGGCGCGCTACGCGCCTTCCTGGCTCTGGCGAATGTCTACCCGCAATTCCACATCGGCCCGATGGGCGTCCAAGTCCAGCACGGGCCGAAACTGCCGCCATTGTAGCGACCGCGGAAGAAACCGGGGCGACCGAAATAGTACCAGCCGCCGTTGTACCAGTAGCTCGGCGCATCATCCCGCGAGCCGCCGACCGCTCCTTTTCGACTATAGATTGGAACGGTGTCGTTAGGCGGCTGATGATAGCCGGGCAGGAAGCCGTAGCCGTGCCAGTGATAGATATGACGCTTTTGCGCCGACGCCGCGAATGCAATCGACGACAGCAGCACGAGAATAACGCTTGATATGGAGAATCGACACGACATCGCCCCAGCATACAAGGTTCGCCGTTGAGCCGCGACACGCGGTCAAAACCGCTCTTGGTCGGCGCGCCGGTGCGAGCAAGATGTCGGACAAGGCGAAGGACATCGTTGCTGCGCGTTGCAGCCTCAAATCAATTTGGTTCCCTTAAGCTTCGACCCTACTCGACGCTCGTTCCCGGCGCTGAGTCCTCAAACACCGTCTGCACCGGCGGCTTGCCTGAAAAGCCCAATTCGTTCCAGCGCGCGACCACCTGCTCGTAGGTTTCCTTCGAGAGCTTGGTACGCTTGGAAAACGTCTTGATGAACCGATAGTCCATGCAGGCGTTGATGAGCGCCTTCGAGCCCCACGGCCTGATCTCCGGCGGGTTGAGGCTCGGATCGAGGAACGTGCTCCAGGTCTCGCGCAGGATATCGATCGATTGCGCCGGCCGCGACCGCGTCGCCATCGCCCACAGAACCTGGTGCACGTTGGTCGGATCGATGTCGTCATCGACGACAATGACGTATTTGCCGAAATAAGCACCACCGACGCATTGCGCGGCAAGCGCCATCACCTGCGGCGCGTGGCCCGGATACATCTGCTTGATGGAGACGACGGTGATGCCCCAGCCGGCCGCTTCCGGTATAGACCACACACCTTTTATTCCGGGCACGCCCATCTTTTGCAGATCGGCCCAGATCGCCGCCGAACGCAGCGCCGCCCAGAAGAAGCCCGCCTCGTTAGCCGGGCCATCGGCCATCAAAGCGCAGGTCAGCGTCGGATTATTGCGGAAGCGGACTTTCTCGACGCGCATATAGGGCGTGGCGCCGCTCGGCCGGCCGTAATAACCGGTGAACTCGCCGAACGGACCTTCGGCGAAAGTCTCGTCGGGGTAGACGAAACCCTCGAGGATGATCTCGGCGCGCGCCGGCAACGGCAGGCCGGTGACGTCGCTCTTGAACAATTCGATCGGCGCGCCGTTGATGCCGCCGTAATATTCGTATTCGCTCTCGGTCTTCGGGAAGCTCGTCGCCGCGACCAGGAACAGGAGCGGATCGATGCCATAGGCGGCCGCGATCGGCATCGGCTTGCCCATCTTCCACCACTTCTCGCGGTCGAGCGTGGCGTCCTTGCCCGGCGAGGTATAGACGCCGATCTCGCGCGGCCCTTTGATCATCATCCGGTAGGTGCCGACATTGATGCGGCCAGTCTCCGGACATTGCGTCACCACGGCATCGCCGGTGCCGAGGTAAAGCCCGCCGTCGAGCGGCCACATGCGCTGCGCCGGAAACTTGCGGATATCGATGGCGTCACCGGTGAGGACATTCTGGTTGGAGATCGCGCTTTCAGCAGCGACCTCCTTGGGCTTCATGGTGCGGCCCATCTTGCGCTGCAGCGCCTGGACCGCCTTGAGCGGATGATCGACCGGCTCCTCGCCGATCATCAGGCAGAACCGCGACAGATTGCAACCGACCATGTTGTAAAGGACGCGATGGCCGGGATGGCCCTTGAGGTTCTCGAACAGCAGCGCCGGGCTCGGCTCGCTGCCGACCAGATAGGTGATGGTCGCCGCCTCGAGATCGGGATCGACCTCGGCGGTGATGCGCTTGAGCTCCCCCATGGCCTCGGCCTTGGCCAGCCATTCGTCGAGGTCGCTCGAGTTGGGGCTTCTGAGCGGCGTTGCCTCTGGACCGTTCGCCGACGGTTTTTTCTCCGGCGCGACTGACACGCTCATGTCCATGACGATACCTCACTGCTGCGGCGGCCACCGCGAACACTATTGGTTATCCGATGCTTGGGAAAGCGTTTCGGTCGGCCTCCGCTGGAGCCCACTTGCACCAGGTCGCGCCCGCGATGTTCTTAGTCGCCGGGAGCGCCCAAAGGACTATTCGATCACCTCGTCGGCGATGGCGAGCAGCGATGACGGAATGCTCAATCCAAGCGCCGCCGCAGTCGTAACATTGATGACGAGATCGAACTTTGTCGGCTGTTCCACTGGAATGTCGCCGGGTTTTGCGCCGCGCAGAATTTTGTCGACCAGATCGGCGGCTCGCCGAAACATGTCGGGGAAGTTCGGCCCATATGACATGAGGCCACCGGCTTGGACGAATTCGCGGATATTGAAGATCGTCGGCAGCCGCGCGCCGAATGCCGGTTTTATAATATGTTCTCGGTTCGCTACGATGAGGGCGTCAGGCACGACATAAAGTGCATCTGGATGGGTCTTAAGCGCCGCGAAGACCGGGGCGATATCCTCCGCCCTCCGGATTTCAAGTCGCTCGACTTCGACACCAAACGTGCGGGCCGCAGCCTGAACCTCGCCCACCTCCTGCACGGCCGCGGGATTGCCGACATCGACGAGAATTGCCAATCGCCGGAGTTGCGGAACAACCTCGCGCAGGAGTTCAAGTCGCTTGGTCGCGGTATCGGACTGCTGAAGCGACAGTCCCGTCACGTTGCCGCCAGGTCTTGCCAAGCTGGCTACCAGACCCACGCCGACCGGGTCGTTTGCTATTGCAAATACGATGGGAATGACCGATGTCGCCTGTTTTATCGGGGCAACAGCGTCTCCAACCGTGACAATGACGTCGACCTTCAGGCTTACGAACTCGTTTGCAATCTTGGCCACTCGTTCGGGGCGTCCCTCCCACCAGCGATATTCGATCGCAACAGTGCGTCCCTCGATCCAGCCAAGCACCCGCAGCCGTTGTACGAAAGCTGCAGCCCATGGAGCAAAGCCCGAAGCGTCCCCGCCGAGAAAGCCGATCGTCGGCAGCTTGCTCGCCTGCTGCGCCCGCGCAGCGACAGGCCACGCTGCCGCCGCACCGCCGAGAAGCGTAATGAACTCGCGCCGCTTCAGTTGATCGGATGGCATCCGCCGCTTATCCGCTCGGCGCGCCTGCGTAGACCAATTTTTCCATGCGGCGTTCGTTCATGAAATCGTCAAGGCCCCAGCGCTTGACCATGGCCAAGATGTCGTCGAACTCCTCGCGCGGCAGCATCCGATAGATGAAGCGCTCGCCGCGGCCGAATTTGGCAAAATCCCAAGCGTGATAGTTCTCAAATTCGGCCGGGATCGCGTTTTTCCAAAGCGGCAGGTACTTTTCGGGATTGGCATCCATCGCCTTTTCGGCACGATCGAGCGCATTGAGATAGGCGCGCACGACTTGCGGCGACGCCGTCTCCGGGACCCACCATAGCGTCTTGAAGGTATCGGCGATGATGCAACGCAGACCAAGTTGATCCGCCATGGCGATCTGCGGCGGCAACAGGCTCGCGGCTTCCACGTCGCCATCGAGCAAAGCCTGCAGCCGCGCGCCAAAGCCTCCGGTATTGACGGTTTTGATATTTTCAAGCGGCAGATATTTTTCGAGGCGATAGGGAACGTTGAAATGACTGCCGGCGCGCATACCGACCGAGACCGGCACGTCTTTCAGATCTTCCGGTTTTCTGATCTTGGAGTCCGGGCGAACGTAGATCGCCCAAGGGGAGAGCCCGTAGGCTTCCGGAACGACGCGACCCATGCCCGCTCCGGCATTGCAGATCGTGCCCCACATGCAGGCGCCTTGGATCACATCTTCATGCGACTGCGTATAGGGCTGGTCCTGCGGCCGGCCCAAATACTTCAGGTCCTTCCAGCTCGATTGGGTACCTTTGAAGGTCTTCCAGTCGAACACGACGTCAAGACCTTCGGCCGCGAAGAAGCCTTGCTCGTAGGCGACGAAGTCGTTGAGGCCCATGCCCTTCGGGGCGATCTTCACACGCGTGAGGCTAGGCGTCATGGCGTCCTCCCATCAGACGGTGGACCGGTCATGGCAACGTGGAGACGAAGCGTTCCCGGTGGAGATCGCTCGCGCGGAATATATAGTAGATAATGAACCTCAATTCATGTCCAAATGGTCACATCGACTGACCCAAAACGATCGCCGCCGATGAGCCGCAATGGAGACAAGTGCTGATGCCGACCAATCCGATGGGAGGCGGCCAGATCGGCCGCTCGGTGCCACGCCTCGAAGCGCGCGAAAAGGTCACAGGCCGCGCCGAATATACCCATTTGATGCGGCTGCCCGGCATGCTGCATGGCAAAATCTTCCGCAGCACCGTGGCCCACGGCCGCATCAAATCGATCGACACCAGCGCGGCAAAGAAGATGCCCGGCGTCTACCGGGTCATCACCTCCGAAGACGTCATCAAGGTCATCCCTAATCCTTATTACGGCCCGGCGTTCCACGACCAGCCGATCCTCGCCATCGACAAGGTGCGCTTCGTCGGCGAGCCGGTCGCGGTCGTGCTCGCCGCCGACCCGCATGTGGCCGAAGCGGCCACCCAGGCGATCGTCGCCGAATACGAGGAGCTCGAGCCGGTCTACGACGAAGTCGAGGCGATGACCGCCAAGGCCTATGTGCACGACGAACTGAAACCGGCCGGAAGCTTCGCCGACCTCAAGCATCTCAAGGGCCAGAAGAACACCAATCTGGCGCTCACTGCGAAGCTGCGCCGCGGCGACGTCGACAAGGCTTTCGCCGGCGCGGCGCGCGTGTTCGAGCACGAGTTCCGCACCCAGAAATGCCTGCACGTGCCGTTCGAGCCGTTCGCGTCGATCGCCGATGCCAAGGATTCGAGCATCACCATCTATTCCGGCGCGCAGGGGCCGTCATTCGTGCGTTCGGAGATCGCGCGGCTCCTCGGCTGGGCGGAAAATCGCGTACGCATCAAGGTGCCGTATCTCGGCGGCGGCTACGGCGGCAAGCTTTACATCAAGCTCGAAGCGCTGGTGACCGCGTGCTCGATGATCGCGCGCCGGCCAGTAAAGATCGCGCTCACCATGGAAGAGCAATTTTATCAAATCACCAAACATCCGGCGACCGTGCGCATCAAGTCCGGCGTCGACAAAAACGGCCGCATCGTTGCGCGCAAGTGCACGGTCTATTGGAACGGCGGCGCCTATGCCGATATCGGGCCGCGCGTGACGCACAAATCAGGCTTCACTGCCGGCGGTCCCTACGACATCGATAATGTGTGGATCGACTCCCACGCGATGTACACCAACCTGACGCCGGCCGGCGCGCTGCGCGGATTCGGCATGCCGCAGCTTGTATTCGCCCACGAGAGCCACACCGACATGATCGCGCGGGCGCTGAACCTCGACCCGGTCGAATTCCGCCGCAACAACGTGCTGCACAACGGCCGGCCGCAGGCGACCGGCACCATCCTCAAGGATGCGCCGCTCGAGGCGATCCTCGATCACGTCGCCGACCGCATGCGCTGGAAGGAAAAGTTCGATCGCGGCAGCGGCACGATCAAGCGCGGCCGCGGCGTTGCCTTCGCGCTGAAAGCCTGCGTGTCGCCGACCACTTCGGTCGCCATCGTCAATGTCGGCGCCGACGGCTCACCGACGCTTTACATTTCGACGGTCGATATGGGGCAAGGCTCCGACACCGGCATGGCGCAGATCGTCGGCGAGGTGCTCAACGTGCCGGCGGAATCGGTCAGGGTCGTCGCGCGCGACACCGACGTGACGCCCTACGACATGGGCACGCTCGGCTCGCGCTCGCTGTTCCACATGGGCCACGCGGTGCGGCTCGCGGCCGAGGACGCGCGCAGCAAGATCGACGCGCTGCGGCGCGAGGTCGGCGAGCCGGAGGGCAGCAACACGCCGGTCTCCGGCCTGTTCGTCAAAAAATACGGCATGAAGGCCGGCAACATCGTCGGCTCGGGCAGCTACCGTCCCGACTACGTCGCGCCCGATCACGACACCGGCCTCTCCACCGAGATCACGCCGTTCTGGATGGTGGCGGCGACCGGCGCCGAGGTCGAAGTCGACACCGAGACCGGACGGCTGCGCATCGCCAAGCTCGTCAACGCCGTCGACTGCGGGACGCTGGTTAACCCGCGCATCGTCGAGACGCAGATTTCCGGCGCCGCACTGATGCAGCTCGGTTTCACACTCTACGAGAAGATCAATCTCGACAACGGCCAGATCACCAACGCTTCGCTCGCCGATTACAGGATTCCCGGCATCGCCGACGTGCCGCCGATGCTGAACGAAGCGATCGACGCCTATCAGCACAATGCGCCGTTCGGCGCCAAAGGCGTCGGCGAATCCTCGACGATGCCGCTGTCGCCGGCGATCGCCAACGCCATCGACGACGCCGTCGGCGTGCGGCTGATGGAACTCCCGCTGACCCCGGAAGCAGTCTTTCGTGCTTTGCGGGAGAAAGCCGGCCAGCCGCTCGATGACACGTGAACCAGGCATTTCAAGTTTCAAACTGAGGCTTGAGGAAAATCCGCCAACCCCGCCGCCGCCCGAGCCCTACACAATCGCCGCGTCGGCGCGCCCGAGCAGGAAATAGGTCTCCATCAGGCCCTTGCCTTTGACGTCGATGCTGCCGTGCGGCTCCAGCCGAAAGCTCTCGCGCAGATGGTCTCGGGTCGCGGCCGAAACCTGGATGCGGTTCGGCAAGCTGTGCGACTCCATGCGGCTGGCGACGTTCACCGCGTCGCCCCAGATGTCGTAGACGAACTTGTGCGTCCCGATGACGCCCGCCACGACGTCGCCTGAATGGATGCCGATGCGCATCTGCAGCGGCGCCGGCAAGTCGCGGTTCATGCGCTCGACCGTTTCCACCATCGCCAACGCCATGTCGGCGACCGCGTGGGCGTGGTCCGGTCGCGGCTCGGGCAAGCCGCCGGCCACCATATAGGCGTCGCCGACCGTCTTGATCTTCTCCACGCCAAGATCGAGCGCCAGCCGGTCAAACTCCGAAAACAGTCCGTTCAAGAGGCGGACCAGATCGGCGGCCGAGAGCCGCGACGAAAGCCTCGTGAAGCCGACGAGATCGGCAAACAGAATCGTCACGTTCCATAGCTGATCGGCGATGACGGTCTCGCCGCCATTCAAACGCGCGACGATCGCCCGGGGCAGAATGTTAAGGAGGAGCTGCTCCGACCGCTCCTTCTCGACTCGCAACGCCTCGACCATCTCCCGCTCGCGGTCACGCAAATGCTTCCTCTCGAGCGAAGTGCTGACGCGCGCACGCAGCAGCGTGGGTTCGAATGGCTTGGCAAGGTAATCGTCGGCTCCGGCCTCGATGCAGCGCACGACGGAATCGAGCTCGCTCAGCGCCGAGACCATGATGACGGGGATTTCGCGGAAACGGGGGTCGCCTTTCAGCGAAGCCAGGACATCGTAGCCACTAAGGCCCGGCATGATCAGATCGAGCAGGACGAGATCAAGAGTCTCTTTTTCGACCATCGCGAGTGCAGCGGCGCCGTCC
This sequence comes from Xanthobacteraceae bacterium, assembly GCA_035499475.1. Classification (GTDB taxonomy): domain Bacteria; phylum Pseudomonadota; class Alphaproteobacteria; order Rhizobiales; family Xanthobacteraceae; genus BOG-931. Next base: position 20,418 of record DATJYT010000245.1, read on the forward strand.
TCGGCCTGAAGCACGGTATGCCCCTGGCGTTGCAGACGCCGGGTCAAAAGATCCCGGTTCGACGCATTGTCATCGACCACCAGAATCCGGCTGGGCTGCACGGCCGCGAGGTCCGCCTCCTCCGCCGTGATCGGACGAACCGCCTTCAACAGGCTCTCGACCATCCTCTCAGGTGCATCAATCTTGACGGCATCCGGTTCATCCGATGACGGCGCCTCGCCGCCGGAAAACATCACCAGCCCGTCAATGCGCTCGAGCAGCAGGCTTGCCTCGTCGAGGAGCTTGTCGAGATCGGCGGCCAACGTTTCCGCGCCGGCATCCGCGGCGTCCTCGCGCAGCATTTCGCCGTAGCCCTTGATCGCGTTGATCGGCGTGCGCAGGTCATGGCGCAGCGTGCGGCGATACTCCGCTGCGTCGGCGCCGGCGGCCTGATGGAGGCCCGCGGGATCGAGCAGGCCGAGGACGAGCCGGTAGAGGGTCCGGCTGGCATCGAGGATGCGCTGAAGATCGTCGGTCAGGCCGGGGTCGGCTTGCGCCGCCTCGTCGATCAATATCTCGGCATAGCCCATGATGGCGATGGCAGGCGCGCTCAACTCCTGCCGCACGTAGGCGACGAGCGCCCGCTCCATCCGCTGGTCTGTTGTTCGATCAAGCTGCTCTGTCGTGGCACGATCTCCCGGCGTCGGCGGCGCCACTCAACCCGCACCGGGCTTGAGCAGGGCGGCAATCTTGCCCAACAGGCGCGTTATTTCGACCGGCTTGGTGTCGTAATCCTCGCAGCCCACTTCCATCGCCTTCTCACGATCGCCGGCCATGGCGTGCGCCGTCAACGCAATCACTGGAATGTCGCGGGTGCGGTCGTTGGCCTTCACCCGTCGGGTTGCCTCCCAACCGTCGATGACCGGCAGACTCATGTCCATCAGGATAAGGTCAGGCCGCTCCGCTATCGCCATATCGACGCCTTGCTGGCCGTCGACCGCGATCGTCACCTCGAAGCCGTTGCGAATGAGACGGCGCGAAAGCATGTCGCGGTTCATCTCATTGTCCTCAACCAACAGAATCCTGGTCATGTGTCTTCCTGCACTGTGGTTCTCTAGCCGGCGACGCGCTCCTCTGCGCGTGCTGATTGATGCGCGAGGCTGCCGCGCACGGCGGCCGCCAATTCGGCCAGATAGGTATGATCTTTGGTGATGATCTTTTCCGTCTGCCCGTTCAGGACACGGATATCCTCGGCGGTGAGCTCTTTCGCCGTCACCACGATGACGGGGACATTGACGAATGCAGACTGCTTGCGCAGCTCGCGGAGAAATTCGAAGCCGTCCATTTCCGGCATCATCAGGTCGAGCAAGATCAGGCTTGGCCTCGGATGCTTGCTCAGCCAGGCCAGGCCGTCCCGCCCATTGACCGCCGCGTGGGCTGTATAGCCCATGCTCGCCAATGAGCGGCACAGCGTCTCGCGGGTCGGCAGATCATCTTCGACGACCAGGATCGAAGCGCCGCTTGGATTGGTGCAGTAGTTGCGCAAAATCGCCGTCAGGCGCTGCCGGTCCACCGGCTTCGTTACGAAATCGGAGGCGCCCAACGGGATCGCCATGCCGCGCTCGTTGAGCACGGTCACCATGATCACCGGGACGTCGCGCAGCGCGCTATCGGCCTTGAGTTCCTTGAGCGCGTCCCAGCCGTCCATCTGCGGCATCAACACGTCGAGCGTGATCGCCTGCGGCCGGTGCTCGCGCGCCAGCGCCAGCGCCTCGACGCCATTGCCGGCCGATATGATGCGGTAACCCTCCTTTTCGAGGCTTTTAGCGAGCAGGCTGCGCACCGCCGGATCGTCATCCACCACCAGCACCGTCGGGCGCCCGTCAGCCGGCGTCGGCGCGGGCGATTCCGCGGCAGCAGCCGGCGCCGCCGCCTGGTCCGGAAGCTTGATGATGAATGTCGAGCCGACGTCGGGCGTGCTTTCGACCGTCACGTCGCCGCCGAGCAGGGCGCAGAAGTGTTTGGTAATGGCAAGGCCAAGACCGGTGCCGCCAAAGCGTTTGGTGGTCGAGACATCGGCCTGGCTGAACGCTTGGAACAGCCGGCCGAGCTGCTCTTCGGTCATGCCGACCCCGGTATCGGAGACGCGAAAGCAGACTCCGCCATTGTCCTCGCGCGCGGCTGCAAGCGTCAGCGTGCCCTTGCTGGTGAACTTGTTGGCATTGCTCATCAGGTTGAGCAGACACTGTTTGACCTTGATCTGGTCGGAGCGGAAGCTGCCGATGTCGTCCGGGCAGATCACCTCGATGGCATTACCGCTCTTTTCGGCGAGCGGCTTGACGATCGACAGCACCTCCTTGATCAGGGGCTGGATGTCGACCGGCTCGATGAAGACGTCCATCTTCCCGGCCTCGATCTTCGACAGATCGAGGATGTTGTTGATCAGACCGAGCAGGTGACGGCCCGCGCTCTCGATCTTCTTCAGGTCCGGGATGAGATTCTGCTGGCCGAGATCGGTCACGTCTTCCTGAAGAATCTCGCTGTAGCCGATAATGGCGTTCAAGGGCGTGCGCAGCTCGTGGCTCATGTTGGCGAGAAACTGCGACTTATGCTGGCTCGCCACTTCGAGCTGGCGGGTGCGGTCTTCCACTTTCTTTTCCAGATCGGAGTAGGACCCTTCGAGCCGGCTGGTCATGTCATTGAATTGGTCGGCCAAGGCCTCGAACTCGTCGCCGCTTTTGATGGAGATGCGCTGCGAAAGATCGCCGCCGCCGATCCGCGCGGCGCCGAGGCGCAGTTGCTCGATCGGCCGCAGCAGGCGGGTGGCGCGAAGACTGATCGCGATCAGGGTTACGGCCACGACGAACAGACCGACGCCCGCCACGGTCAGCAACGATCGCAACAGAGTTTCCCGCAGTGGGGCGAGCGGCGCCACCACACCGTATGCGAGCTTGTGCGATTCGACCCGCAAGGCCTTGGCAACGCCGAGATAGGCCGTCTGATCGACGTCATACTCGTGGGCTACGCCGTCGAGACTCGCCGGCCCGGTCGACTGCGGAAATGCGATGTTCGAATAGACCAGTTCGCCGTCGGCCCAGATCAGCGGATGAATGATGCGCCGGCTCAGCAATTCACCGATCAGACCGGTATTGGCGACTCTCGAGCCGCCGACGACGTAACCCAGCAGTTGCGAACCTTGGCCCTGTCCGACAGTCCGAAATATTTGCACCTGCCAGACGCGGTAGACCGTATCGTTACATCGCACCAATTGCTCGGCCTGCTCGGCTTCTTCGGCCACGACCATGCAGTCGCCGCCGCTCCCCTCGCCCTTCGCCGCGAACCGCCACTGCCCGATCACCGCGTCCTTTTCGGCGCCCGAGAATGCAACATTGCGATAATCGGCGTTGTAAACGGCGATGAATGCGATCCCCAGCGCCTCGCGCTGCCCATCAACATAAGCCTTGAGTTGCGCCTGGTTCGCCGCGTCGAGCGCCGCCTGCAACGTATTGTCCGACGCCATCCTGAACAGACTGTCGGACACGTTTCTCTCGACATCCTCAAGGACGAGGGCGAACGTCTCCAGGTTGGCGGCAAGGCCGTTGGCGAACAGATTGCGCGCCTGGCGATTCAATTGAATGCCAAGGATGAGGCAGGTGAACAGCGCCGGCAGGACGACCGCCAGCGACACCAGCACCATCAGCCGGGTCTTGAACGAGCGCCGCCAGTGAGGCCTGCCGTCCGCTGCGTTGGTCATGCTTCAATCATCGATAGTTGGGCGACCTTGATACATGCATTGGCCGCCGTTAGCACGCGAAGCCGCCCTCGATACCAAGGCGCCCGAGGTGCTTCAAGCTGACGACGATAGCACGGTCGCAAGCGTGCTCGACGGGCAGATCGCCGGGCATCGTTCCGAACGGAACCCTGGCGGCAATCGACGCACCCCCGTGGTCACGACGGCAAGCGGTCTATTCCACCGACTGCGCCGCCATGACACTTTTCTTTGCGCGGCGGGTGCCATACCCTCCGGCGCACAATCAAAAGGCCTTGCGGGGGGAAACGATGGCCGGCGAACCAGAGGTTCAAGTATCGCATTTTCTGGACGAGTACGGGCTCGGCGCATTCCAGGCGAAGCTGATTGCATGGTCGGTTCTGCTGGCGATGATCGACGGTTACGACATCGGCGCCATCGCCTTTGCCGCGCCGAGCCTGATCCGCGACTGGCACGTGGCGCCGAAGGAGCTCGGCCTCGTGCTCAGCGCCAGCAATATCGGCGTCCTGTTCGGTTCGCAGATTTTCGGCTGGATCGGCGACAGCTACGGCCGCAAGACCGCGCTGATCACCGCCAATCTCCTGTTCGGCGTTTTCACCTTCGTCGCCTCCTACTCGACCAATCTCACCGAATTGTCCTGGCTGCGTTTCATTGCCGGGCTTGGCATCGGCGGTGTGATCCCGAACCTCGTTGCCATCAACGCCGAATCGGCGCCGCGCCATCTGCGCGCCACGCTGGCGATCGTCGCCGTCGGACTGGTCCCGCTCGGCGGCGCGCTCGCGGGCTTCGCCAGCGCCGCCCTGGTGCCGCAGCACGGCTGGCAGATTTTGTTCGAGATCGGCGGCGTCGTGCCGATCCTGTTCGCGCTCGCGGCGATTTTCACGCTGCCCGAATCGATCAAGTTCATGACGCTGCACGAAAGCCAGCGCGCCAAGATGGAAGCGCTCATTGCCGCGATCCGTCCCGACTTCAAGGTGCCCCCCAATGCGCGGTTCGTGATCGAGGACGAACGGCAGGCGCCGAGCAACCCGATCTACTTGTTCCGCAATGGCTTGGCCGCGATCACGCCGCTGACCTGGCTGATCTTTGCCTGCAACCTGATGGGCTATTTCTTCCTCATCAGCTGGACGCCGACGCTGATGGGTGCGGCGAAGGTGCCGCCCGCGACCGCGGCGCTGGCCGGCGCGGCGCTGCAAGTCGGCGGCACCGTCGGCGCGCTCGTTCTGTGCTGGTGGCTGCAGCGGGGACGCTTCCTCGCCATCGCCATCCTGTTCGTCATCGCGGTGCCGGTCGTCGGCTCGATCGGCTACGCAGGCTTGACCTCGACCACGGCACTCATCGTCACTACCTTCTTCGCCGGCGCCGTGGTGCTCGGCATCCAATCGGGCATCAACGTCGTCGGCGCCATGATCTATCCGACTTCGCTGCGCGCCAACGGTTCCGGCTGGCAGCTTGGTATCGGACGGCTTGGCGCCATCGTCGGCCCGATGGTCGGCGCGCTGTTCGTCGGCCTCCCCGTCACCGACCTCTACATGTGGTCGGCGATCCCGTTCGCGGTGGGCGCCGTGGTGTGCCTCCTCGTCCATATCCTCAACAGCGCGCGGATCGCCGCCGATCCGGCCTTGGCCAAGGCGCAGTGAAGTTCAAAACGGCTCGTAGCTGCGCAGCGCCGGGATCACCTTCTCGCCGAACAGCCGGATCGAGCGCATCAGATCGGGCTCCGGCAGATCGGCGAAATTGAACTCGCCCATGAAGACGTTGAACACGCCCGCCGCGGCGGCGGCGCGAATTTTCGCCGCGACCGTGTCGGGCGAGCCGATGAAGACCAGATCGTGCTTGAGCAGATAATCGGCGTCGAACAGATGCTGCATGATCTCGGAGGCGCCGGGCTCGCCGCGGCCGACGAACATCTTGGCGTGCTCGGCGGCGCGTTGCTCGAAGGTTGCGCCCGGCTTTGCCGGCGCCAGAAATCCCTCATAGGCCCGGCTCGCCCGGAATGAGGCGGTCTCGACCGCCTTCGCGTCGGTCTCGTCCACATAGACGACGGTGCAGTAAGCGATATGCGGTTTGGTCGACCGGCCCGCG